>JBGVFW010000174.1:0-7030 GCA_045121315.1 Eubacteriales bacterium | reverse complement strand
TATAATTATTATCTCTTCTTCATTATTTATCCTCGGAAACGGCGTTTGGTTGCCCAAACCGCAGCTGACGATGAATTTCCCGTCGTGAATACCAGAAGTATATTTCGGGAATAGACCTTGCCCCGGGGCGAAAACTCCGCGCCCGAAAAAGCGCCATTGACCTCCGTGCGCGTGACCCGAAAGAGTGAGATCGATATTTTTCCCCTTTATATAACGTGGATAATATTCGGGGTGGTGGCTGAGAAGTATCTTGGTGCCGCGCAAGCGCGAGAAACTTTCAATAAATTCAAGGTTTGGCGCGGGCGTTTTCTCCCAATGCCCTTGCTTTTCCATATGTTTATAACCCGAAGAAAGCCCGCCGATGTTTACTCCTTCAAAACGAGTTGCGCGGTCATCGAGCAAAACGGCGCCGCTTCGTTTTACCATTCCCGCGATATCTCTATCGCATTTGCGCTCATGGTTGCCGAGCGAACAGAATGTGGGATATTTGCGCGCGCAAAGCGTCAGAAAATCGATTCCGCGCTTGTAAAGCTCTGTGCTGTGCACAAAATCTCCGCCGACAAGCACAGCGTTAGGGTAGCAACGTTCAAGGGCTTCAAGTAAAATATCATTTTCGCAATCGTGGAGGTCGGAAAGAAAAGCAAACGTTAGTTCTTTTTCAATGTCGGCGTGTATAGTGTATTCGGTTATTTTCAAAGAAATCTCCTTTATATAAAAATTCCCTGCAATGCAAGCTCGTTTCGTATGTATTCAAGCGACAACAATTTTTCTTTTACTTCGTCAATGTCAAGCAGACGCGCGCTATTGGAATTGAATTCACAAAGCTCGCCGTGCGATGAGCTTTCGGGGCTGTTTTCGTAGTTTAGCCCTCGGGTGTCGCACGGAATGCGGTAAAAATTGCCTAGGTCAACGGCACGCGCGCTCTCTTCGGCGGTAAGCAATGTCTCATAGGTCTTTTCGCCGTGGCGCGCGCCTATAACTTTTATATTATTCGCATCCACGCCGAAAAGTTCACAGATAGCTCTTGCCTGTGTGCCGATGGTGCAGGCGGGGGCTTTTTGCACAAGGATATCGCCATTTTTGCCGCGTTCAAACGCGAACAGCACAAGGTCCACTGCCTCGTCAAGAGACATGATAAAGCGTGTCATTTTCGGTTCCGTCACGGTGATAGGCTGTCCTTTTTTTATTTGCTCTATCCACAAGGGAATAACGGAGCCGCGGCTACACATCACGTTGCCGTAGCGCGTGCAACAGACCTTTGTCTTCTTCGACGATACCGCGAGGGATTTTGCAACGACGGCTTTTTCCATCATTGCTTTGGAAATACCCATAGCGTTCACAGGGTATGCCGCCTTGTCCGTGGAAAGGCAGATGACATTTTCGGCTCCTTCGTCTATTGCCGCGTTCATCACGTTTTCCGTGCCGAAAACGTTCGTTTTTACCGCTTCAAGCGGGAAAAATTCGCACGATGGCACTTGCTTGAGCGCCGCCGCATGGAAAACGTAGTTTACGCCGTACATGGCGTTTTTTACGGAGTCTGCATCGCGCACATCACCAATATAAAATTTCAGCTTTTCGGAAAGATATGGGAGAGCGCTTACAATCTCATGGCGCATATCGTCCTGCTTTTTTTCATCGCGAGAGAAAATTCGTATCTCACCGATATCCGTTTCGGCGAAGCGTCGCAGTACTGCGTTGCCGAAAGATCCAGTTCCTCCTGTTATAAGTAAAGTTTTGCTTTTGAACAAACTCATGTTTTTTCTCCAAATTATATATTACTTTAATTATACACCCACTCAGCCGTGTTGTCAATGAGTCGAAAAATGGCGTAACACCACGCTTTACGCCGCATATAATGTAGTGAGCGCAAGCTCAATATATTTTTTACAACAAGGAGCCGGCATCAATGGAATATCAAAGAAACTCTACTCGCCGCATAGGCGGGTATAACAATACACGAAATAATCAAATACGAATAACACCTGAAATGTCACCTTTTGCAACGACAAATTCCTGCGGTTGCGGTTGTGTTTGTGGTAACTCTCACGAGAGCAGGGAAAACAGCGAAAATTCCCGCATGAGCGGATGCGGCTGTGGTAACTCTCGCGAAAGCCGCGAAAACGGCGGCAACTCCCGTTCAAACGGCTGCGGTTGTGGCAATTCATCTTCCGATATGGATAACGATTGCCGCAACTCCTGCCTTCGGGGAAATAGCCTTGCTATGGTTTATTCTCCTTGCCAGCGGTTCGAGAACATCTATGACACGACAGAGGGGCTGTGCCGCGGAACGATATTCCGCGACCTCGACAAGCCGTTTTGGGGAGGCAGAAGATGAATGTGAACGACAGAGAAAGACTTCTTAAAATGATACAAGCGGAAGATTTCACGGTATATGAAACCGCATTGTATCTGGACGGTCACCCGTGTGATATGACAGCGCTCGCTTTTTACAACCAACATCGTGATGCTGTAGAAGCTTTAAAACGCGAATACCGCCAAAATTACGGCCCGCTTACGATATACGAAAACGAAGACTGCAACCGCTGGCAATGGGTAAACAGCCCTTGGCCGTGGGAAAAGGAGGCGAACTGATCTATGTGGATGTACGACAGAAAGCTTCAATACCCTGTTAAGATAAAAAATCCAAACGCGAATTACGCGAAGATAATTATAAGCCAGCTCGGCGGTCCCGACGGCGAACTCGCCGCCTCTATGCGCTATCTTCATCAACGTTACTCTATGCCGTACCGCGAAGTAGTAGGGATTTTGACGGACGTCGGAACGGAAGAACTCGCGCACCTTGAAATGGTGGCTGCAATACTTTATCAGCTTACGAAAGGACTTTCCGCGGAAGAAATAAAGCGCGCGGGACTTGACACTTATTTCGTAGACCACACGACGGGAGTATATCCAATAGCCGCGTCGGGCGTTCCTATGGATATGAAATACGTAGGCGTCAAAGGCGACATTATTGCCGATCTTAACGAGGACTTGGCAGCAGAGCAGAAAGCGCGCGTGACATATGACAACATTTTGCGTCTTGTAGACGACCCGGACGTGCGCGATCCAATCAAATATCTGCGCCAGAGGGAACTCGTTCATTATCAAAGGTTCGGCGATGCGCTTAGGATCGCGCAAGATAACCTTGATTGCAAAAACTTTTACGCCATCAACCCCAGTTTCGATAAATAATAAATACAATGAAGATCCACCCGGTGAGGGTGGATCTTCAAAAAGCTGTAGGAAGTTGCTATAGCGGTAGAAACCGCGAAAGCGTCTCTTGAAATGTTCGGCATAGAAAAGCCGGAGCTTATTTTAAATGAATGGAACTATATCCGTGGTTGGTTAAAGGAAGATCGGCAATATTCGCTTCGCATAGAACGCGGACTCAAGGGTTCTTCGTTTATTGCCGTCTCTATGTGTGTGGGACAGGCGGCTGACCTTGATATATGATGTATTATGACGCACATCCGTGCGGGACGAGTGGCCTTTTCGATACAGATACTTTGGAGGTGCGAAAAGGTTACTATGCGTTTTACCAGTTCAAGGAGCTTCGCAGTCTGGGAACTTGTTTGAAGACCGATGTACACGGTGAGGATATTTATGCCTGCGCCGCGACGGACGGTAAGGACGGCGCGATCATGTTGACACATTATATAGACGTAGAAGAGTCGCTTGAGGCAGAAGTTTGCGTGCATATAGAAGGTGTTGGCTCGAAAGGCGTGCGCGCTGAATATTATCTTTTGGATGAGGAACACAATAATATACTCGTAAGAGAAGAAACGCTTTCTTCAGACTCTTTTTCACTGCGCTTGAATATGAAACTGTTCGATACTTATCTTATAAAACTTATTTCTTTATAAACCGTAAAGACGTATCATTATAGATGTGTCTTTATTTTTTTAGGAAAAAATCTCATAATAACATTTTGTAAACAAAACCGAAGCAAATTGAAAACATATCGGCGGTAAAATATGAACGTGAAATGAAACACAGAACAGAAAGAGGTAACAAACCATGAACAACAACGATAAAGAATTTCTCATACAGAAAATCCGCACACAATATACGGAAAAAGAACATACACAGCTTGATGCACTTAAAGAGCTTGATTCCAAGGTGAAACGCCCCGCAAATATTTTCGCGTATACTTTTGGCAGTATCAGCGCGGTCGTTATGGGAGCCGGTATGAGCCTTATTATGACAGATATCGGCGCAATTATTGGAATTGCAAGCGCAATGGTTCCTGGAGTTGCCATCGGTGTGGTAGGGCTTGGCATGGCTCTTGCAACATACCCGATATACCAAGGTATTCTCAATTCCCGCAAGAAAAAATACGCAGATAAGATAATCAAACTCAGCAATGATATTATGAAAGGTCAGGGTTAAATAAACAGCAAATAAAATCCGAAATATTGTTTTTAGGAGCTTTAACAAAAAGGCTCCTTTTTGATGTTGTAGAAGCTGCCAAGAAAGATGGATTTATCTATTTTTGATTAAAAGATTAAAAATACAAACAAAATATTAACAATTCTATGGTAAAATAAATATAATAGGATATTTATTTTAAGGAGAGAAGATATGTTCAAAATTCTTGTAGTGGAAGATGATGCGGAACTTAACCGTTCGGTTTGTTCCTTTTTAAACAGAAGCGGGTATGAGGCAACAGGTTGTCACAACGCGAACTCCGCTTACGACGCGATGTATGAAAATATGTTTGATTTGATAGTTTCCGATATAATGATGCCGGGCGCGGACGGTTTTGAATTTGTAAAGACCGTGCGCGAGCTGAATGAGGACATACCGATCTTGTTTATGACAGCGAGAGATGATTTCGCTTCAAAGCAGCGCGGATACCGCGTGGGCGTGGACGATTACATGATAAAACCTATTGACCTTGATGAACTTTTCTTGCGCATAGGCGCGCTTTTGCGCCGCGCTAAGATAGCGAGCAGCAGAAAACTTATTGTAGGCAACTTCACCATGGATGCGGACGAACGAACAGCTTATCTTGACGACGAGGAAATACCTCTTACCGCGCGCGAATTCAGCTTGCTTTACAAACTGCTTTCATACCCCAAAAAAACGTTTACACGTTCACAGCTTATGGACGAATTTTGGGATGCGGACACAGCCTCGGGTCCGCGCACGGTAGACGTTTACATGACAAAACTGCGTGGCAAGCTTTCCGCGTGCGAATCGTTTGAGATAGTAACGGTTCACGGCTTGGGCTACAAGGCGGTACTGAAATGAGCGGAAAGGCTAAAACTAAAAGATTTTTGCTTTCCGTATATCGTTTTTTTGTATTGTTTTTGATGATCGCTTTTATAGTGACGTGTTGTATGACTTTGTTCCTTAACACAATGATGAGAGCGATGAAAATAGAATTTACCGACGAAATGATAAACAATGCGGCAAAGCTCACGTTTGTAAACGTGATTTTACTAAGTTTAATTTATGCTGCTATTGACGCGGTACGCAGAAAAATTACCCTTTCGCGCCCCACAAAACGTATAACAGACGCGGCTGAACGCCTTATGCAAGGGGATTTTTCTGTGCGTATACGACCTATTCACAGCGTAGACCCCGGCAACAAATTCAACGAGATAATAGACTGCTTCAACAGGATGGCGGAAGAGTTGGAAAGCACGCAGACCTTGCAGACCGATTTTATCGCAAATGTATCACACGAGCTCAAAACTCCGCTTGCCGTAATGCGAAATTACGCCACGATGCTTGAAAAAGACGGGTTGAACGAGGCGGAGCGAAAAGAGTATGCGCACGCTGTTTCCTCCGCCTGCCGCAGGCTCGCGGATTTGGTGACGAATATTTTGAAGCTGAATAAGCTTGAAAACCAACAGATCGTACTCTCTCCGACGAAATACGACCTCGGGGAACAGCTTTGCGAATGTTTGCTCGGATTTGAGGCTGTTTGGGAGAAAAAAAGCATAGAGATAGAAACGGATATAGAGGACGGCGTTTTCGTAAAATCCGATGCGGAAATGATGAGCTTGGTTTGGAACAACCTTTTTTCCAACGCGATAAAATTTACCGAAGCTGGCGGCACGATCGAGCTCTCACTCAAAACGGAAGGCAAATATGCGGTTTTAAACGTGCGCGACACAGGCTGCGGCATTTCCAAAGAGGTCGGCGCGCACATTTTCGAAAAGTTTTATCAAGGTGATACTTCGCGCGCTTCCCAAGGCAACGGCTTGGGGCTTGCGCTCGTCAAGCGAATCATAGATATTACAGGAAGCGATATTTCCGTTAAAAGTGAACTTGGCAAGGGGAGTGTCTTTACTGTGAAGATCAGGAGGGCAGATGATGAAAACATTTAAAAAGATAATAAAATTTTTCCTCTATCCTTATTCAGTCATAATGGCTGTTTTACTGCCTGTTTCCGTTGTTCTGCTTGCCTATTCTTTTTTAGGCACGAACCAAAACGATATAGCAGTGTACGTTTCCTACGGACTTTCGGCTTACACGCTTACGGTGTATTGCGTGCGCATACCGAACATAGTGAGCTTTGTCAAGAAGGTAAAGGAAGAAAACAAATACGTAAACAGGCTTATGACGGACGCGCACCTGAAAGTGAAACTATCACTTTATGGTTCGTTTGCGTTCAACGCGGCTTATGCAGTGTTTCAGCTTGGTTTGGGACGTTATCATAGTTCGGTTTGGTTTTATTCACTTGCGGTTTATTATATTTTGCTTGCAGTGATGCGATTTTTCCTCTTGCGCAACGTGCGCGCGTATGCGCCCGGCGAGAATATGAGGCTTGAATGGCAACGTTACCGTTTCTGCGGCATGGTGCTTCTCATAATGAACTTGGCGCTTGCCGTGATAGTTTTCTACATCACATGGCAAAACAGAGGATTTGAACACCACCCTATAACGACGATCGCAATGGCAGCATATACTTTTACGGCGTTTACTGTGGCAATAGTTAACCTTGTAAAATATAGAAAATATAAAAGCCCTGTTTTCTCTGCGGCAAAGGCGATAAGCCTTGCTTCCGCCGCAGTTTCCA
>JBGVFW010000173.1:0-2718 GCA_045121315.1 Eubacteriales bacterium | reverse complement strand
TGTCGGTCTTGTGGTATGCTGCACGATGTACAGCTTCTATATGCTTTTCAAAAGGGGGCGTATGAATTGAATATTCTCCAAAACTATGAAGAAATCGTTGCGATGATACTTTTCGCAATAGGTTTCACAATGCTCGTTTTTTCCCGCAACCTGCTCAAAAAGGTCATGGGACTTAACATCATGGACACGGGCGTATATCTTTTCCTTGCTTCCATGGGTTACATCAAGGACGCGCTCACACCTATCGTCCCCGCAGAGGGGGAGGTAAACGCGGCGGATTACATCAACCCCATTCCCTCGGGCTTGGTGCTGACGGGTATCGTTGTTTCCGTAAGCGTTACGGCGCTGATGCTTGCGCTCTGCGTCCGTCTTTATAAAAAATACCATACGCTCAGCCTTGACGAGATGTATATGCATATGCGTAAGGAGGAGGAATAAATGGAATTTATAAAAAATTTCCCGTTTATCACGATAGTCCTTTCGCTTTTCTGCTCCGTTGTGGCTTATGCGTTCAAGGGAAAAAAGGCACGCTTTGTGACGTATTTTCTCCTTGCGGCGGGCGCGGCAATGTCCGTTTCCGTCATAATATATAACCTTACGGCAGAACCCGGTTATTTCGTTTACCGCATGGGTCATTACGACGCGCCCATCGGCAACGAAATTTCCGCAGGGCTTCTCGAGCCGTTTTTCGTGCTTCTCTTTGAAGTAGTCATTCTCTTTTCCGTTATCGGCGGCAGGGACCGCATTTTCTCTGACATAGCGGAGGACAAGCAGAAGCTTTTCTACGTTATGGTGAACCTCTGCCACGCGGCTCTGGCGTCCCTGTGCTACACTAACGATATTTTCACGGCGTACGTTTTCGTCGAAATATGCACTATCGCGTCCTGCTCCTTGCTTATGGCGCGTTCGAGCGGACGCTCGCTCATCGCCGCTACGCGATATATGATATTCAGCCTTATCGGCTCGGGATTTTTGCTCATCGGCATAATCCTGCTCTATTCCATAACGGGTCAGCTCCTTTTCCCTAACCTTTACGAAGCGGTAGGGAGCCTTTGGGAGGCAGGGGAATACCATTTGCCCCTGACGGTCGCCATTGGTCTTATGGTTTCGGGACTTGCCGTTAAGAGCGGTCTTTTCCCGTTTCATTTTTGGATGCCGGATACTTACGGTACGGCGACCCCCGCGGCTTCCGCTATCCTTTCGGGCGTTATTTCCAAGGGGTATTTATTCCTGCTTCTCAAGATAATTTTCCGAGTTATCGGGTTTGACGTTTTCCTTGCAAGCGGTGTGCAGAACGTGCTTTTCGTGTTCGGTATCTGCGGCATGGTGTTTGGCTCCGTTTCCGCTATCCGCGCAAAGAGCATAAACTTCATGGTGGCGTTTTCCTCCGCGGCGCAGATAGGCTATATTTACATGGGTCTTGGTCTTGGCACGAAGGCGGCTGTTATCGCTTCACTTTTCCAGATTGTTTCCCATTCGCTTACAAAATCCATGCTGTTCCTTTCCGCGGGCGGCCTTTGCGACACGGCGGGCGGAAAACAGAATTTTGCCTCCGTTCGCTCTTCCGCGCGCAAAAATATTTTCGCGGGCGGTGCGTTCTTGGTCGGCTCACTTTCCATGGTCGGCATACCGATGTTCTTGGGCTTTGTGCCGAAGCTTCAGTTTGCACTTTCCGCGTTCGGCCACAGCGCGAAAACGTATTTCGTGCTTATCGCGCTCGCCCTCAGCACGATGCTTAATGTAATGTACTTTATGCGCACGGTACTAGTTATATATTCTCCCGAGGACGGAAAAGGGGAGAGAACGCGCGTTAAATTCTCCAAGATCGTGCCATTTGCGATCTCAATGGTAGTTTTCGCGGCGATAAATATCGCCGTTGGCATAAATTCTCAGCCGTTCCTTTCCTTGCTCGAAAAGGGACTTGAGTTTTTCATCAGTTTACGCTGAAAGAGGTGGTTTAGATGTTTATACTTATTCTTGCGGTCATATTTCCGCTTCTTTGCGGTCTTATAATTCCGCTTCTCAAAAAAATGAGCGGCAGAAAGTTTAAGCTCGCGCTCATCGCCTCGATGCAGGCGATCGAAACCGTGTTCTGCGCGCTTATAATTTTCTCCGACACGATGACGACGGGCGTTTTCAAAATTACAAATTCCATCACCGTCGGCTTCTCTTCGGACGGCGTGGCGAAGTTCTTCTGCGCTATCGTTGCGCTCGGCTGGCTTTTGGTGCTTCTTTACGCCTGCGTTTACATGAAGCACGAAAAGAACGAGGAACGCTTTTTCGCCTTCATGTTCCTTTCCGAAGGCGCTATGATAGGCGCATCTCTTTCCTCCGGCCTTGTTTCTATGTACGTTTTCTATGAATTTGTAACGCTTTTCTCTATGCCGCTCGTGCTTCACTCCCTTTCAAAAGAGTCTATCGCCGCGGCGAAGAAATATCTCTATTATTCCGTTGCGGGCGCGTTTATGGCGCTTTTCGGCATATTTGTACTTAACGAATACGCCTCCACTCTCGATTTTTCCGTTGGCGGCAACATCGAGGGTGCAAACGGAATCTTACTTGCCGCGGTGTTTGCGATGTGCCTTGGCTTTGGTGCAAAAGCGGGTATGTTTCCGCTTCACGGTTGGCTTCCCACAGCGCACCCCGTAGCGCCCGCTCCTGCTAGCGCTCTTCTTTCCGCGATAATTGCAAAAGCGGGTGTGCTTGCCATAATCCGCA
>JBGVFW010000172.1:0-1806 GCA_045121315.1 Eubacteriales bacterium | reverse complement strand
ATGTTGTTTGGAGTAGATATTTAAGACTTAAAGAAGTTCATCCGGAAGCAATAACTGTTATAAAAGTCGGAGATTTTTATGAATTTCTCGATAAGGATGCTGAAATTGCTGAAAAAGAATTAAGTCTGACATTGACCGGTCGTAATGTTGTGAATATAGGCAGAGTCTCAATGTGCGGTATCCCTGCTTACAAGCTGGACGATTCCCTTCAAAAGCTCCACAATTTAGGTTATGAGGTCGTTCTTGAAGATCTTAATAAAGATTTTGATAACGTAAATATTGAAAGTAAGGTTGACACAACAGCTGACAAGGAGTTTGTTGCTCAAAAATATGATTATCGTATTACACAAGAAGATCTCGGCGCAGGAAGTGATAAACAAAAATTCAAAAATAATATTACCGCAATCAAATTACTTAAACAATTAGAATCTGATAATCGTTTAGCAACACCGGAAGAACAAGAAATCCTTGCACAATATGTTGGCTGGGGTGGTCTTTCAGATGTATTTGATCAAACCAAGTCCAATTGGAATAACGAATTTTCGGAGCTGCAAGAGTTACTTACGCCGGAAGAGTATGTTGCTGCGAGAGAAAGTACTTTGAACGCATTTTACACTTCTCCTGTTGTAATTAAAAATGTTTATCAAGTCATTGAAAGAATGGGTTTTAAAACGGGAAATATTCTGGAACCATCAATGGGAACAGGTAATTTTTTCGGAATGATCCCCGACAGCATGAAAAACTCTAAATTATATGGCGTTGAGCTGGATAGTATTTCAGGAAGAATTGCTAAACAACTCTATCAATCTGCTGATATATTTATCCAAGGATATGAGGACTCGAACTTACCGGATAGCTTTTTTGATGTAGCTGTCGGTAACGTTCCTTTTGGACAATATAAAATATCCGACAAAAAATATGATAGATATAATTTTATGGTGCATGATTATTTCTTTGCCAAAACACTTGACCAAGTACGTCCCGGTGGTGTTATAGCTTTTATAACTTCCAAAGGTACAATGGATAAGAAAAACCCGGAAGTAAGGAAATATATCGCACAAAGAGCAGAACTTCTCGGGGCTGTTCGTTTACCGAATAATGCTTTTTCAGAAAATGCAGGAACTGACGTAACTGCTGATATTCTTTTTTTAAAGAAAAGAGATAAAATTATCGATATACATCCCGATTGGGTAGATCTTTCATATACGATGGATAAAGAAACCGGAGAGTATATACCTGTAAACAGTTATTTCGCGGATCATCCCGAAATGATCTTAGGTGATATGAAAGTGACCACAGGACAATATGGCCGTACTGAATATACTTGTGAACCATTGATCAACGTTTCACTTGAACAAGCGCTTAAAAGCGCGTTGCAGAATATAAACGGCACCTTTACTGAATATGATGTGGAAAATGATATTGAGGATTTTTCTGAGTTTATTCCTGCTGATCCGTCCGTTCACAATTACAGTTATACTGTTTCCGAAGGCAAGATATATTACCGTGAAAATTCCATTATGCACACCGTTGACGTTAACGGAACGGCAGAGAAACGTATTTATGCTCTTATTGAGATAAGAGATTGTTTACGTGAACTTATTCAACTACAATCAGAAGATCGAAGCGACGAAGAGATAAAACGTCAACAAAATACTTTAAACGTTCTTTATGATAAGTTCCAAAAAAAATACGGTTTGATAAATGCTCGCGCAAACAATATTGCGTTTTCCGATGATTTTTCTTATCCTCTTCTGTGTTCTCTTGAAGTGATCGACAAAACTAATGGAGAATTTATAAAGAAAG
>JBGVFW010000171.1:0-3388 GCA_045121315.1 Eubacteriales bacterium | reverse complement strand
CCGGCTGTATTTGTGGAAAAGTTTTGAATGTTCAAGCTTTCTGATGCCGTCTTTGCTTTTGGTGCATTGGTCGCGGTGAGGGCATTGATAACATTTCTCGGTGTAGTAAACTCCCTTTTTGGATTCATACCCTGTGCCTGATTTCGATTTCTTTTCTCCTCGCAGCGTTAATGTCTCTCCGCCCGGACAGGTGAATGTATCTGTTTCTTCGTTGTATTCAAAATTGTATTTTGCGTAAGGGTGCTTTTTCTTTTTGTTTTTGTTTTTCTTTGTCTGTTCGTAGTTCTGCGGTTTAATGTAGCTTTCCTGTTTGTTTTCAGCCAGATACACAAAACTGACTAAATAATCAACGTGTAGTTGCTATAGACAAAGGCGTGGTTTTCTGTTATT
This sequence comes from Eubacteriales bacterium, assembly GCA_045121315.1. GTDB lineage: Bacteria > Bacillota > Clostridia > Oscillospirales > CAG-272 > UMGS731. The sequence continues at coordinate 2,998 of JBGVFW010000171.1, read as the reverse complement.
ATATAGTGATATAAGGAACACTTTTAGAAATGGAATGAGAAAGGGTATATGAAAATCACTGTAGTATGCGACGTGCTGGGCGTTGAAAACAACGGAACGACGATCTCAGCCATGAACCTTATCCGCGCCATGAAAAAGCGCGGACACGAGGTCACTGTTGTCTGCTCGGACGAGGACAAAAGAGGAAAAGACGGCTATGTGGTGATGCCGACCCTCAGCCTGGGTCCGCTTAACAATTATGTAAGCAAAAACGGCGTTTCGCTTTCGCGCGCGAACAAAAGGGTGCTTAAGCCCGTTATCCAAAACAGCGACGTCGTTCATGTGATGATGCCGTTCATGCTGGGCACGGCGGCGGTCAAGCTGTGCAAGAAGTATGATATCCCCGTCACGGCCGGCTTTCATATGCAGGCTGAAAATTTTACCAGCCATGTTTTTATGAAGGACAACCCGCTTGCCAATCAAATCACCTACCACACGATATACCGCAATGTTTACCGCCATGTGGACGCGGTGCATTATCCCACCGAATTTATACGCAATGTGTTTGAGCAGGCGGTTCATCACAGGACGAACGGGTATGTGATATCAAACGGCGTGGGCGAGCGCTTCAAGCCTATAAAGATCGAAAAGCCCGCAGAATTTGCCAATAGATTCGTCATCCTTTTTTCGGGGCGTTACAGCAAAGAGAAGTGCCACAGCGTGCTTATCGACGCCGCCGCGCTGTCGAAGCACAGCCGCGATATACAGCTGATTTTCGCGGGCGAGGGTCCGTTGAAGCAAAAGCTCAGGGAGCGCGCGAAGAAGCTTTACAACAAGCCGCTGTTCAACTTTTTCCCGCACGACCAAATGCTCAACGTGCTCAACTACGCCGACCTGTATGTGCACCCCGCCGAGATCGAGATAGAGGCGATAGCCTGCATGGAGGCGCTCGCCTGTGGGCAAGTGCCGATCATTGCGGATTCTCCGCGCAGCGCGACCGTTAAATTCGCGCTTGACGAGCGCAATCTCTTTAAAAACCGCGACGCGCAGGACTTAGCCGATAAAATCGACTTTTTCATCAAGCACCCCGATGTGCTTGAGGAGTACCGCGAGCGTTACAAGGGGATAGTAGCGGACTTTTCGCAGGAAGCCTGCATGGATAAGATGGAAAAAATGTTTTACGAGGCTATGAAATGAAGCGCGTATACTACTACAACGACGAGGTGAACGACGATTTCGCGTCCACCAACGGCAAGATAAACAGCGACACGGTGAACGGCGATTATCGCTACAGTCACCCGTCCGTCGGGTGGAAGATAGCTTCGTTTTTCGCTTACCGCGTTTTCGCCACGCCGCTCGTGTGGCTTTATACCAAGGTGTGGCTGGGCGTGAGGGTCAAGAACCGCAGGGCGCTGCGAAAGGTCAAGGGCTGCTTTGTGTACATGAACCACACGCAGAACATAGCCGACGCGTTCCTTCCCACCATTTCGGCGTTCCCCAAGCGCGCCTATGTAATCACGGGACCCGAAACGGTGTCTATCAAGGGCATACGCGTGCTGGTTGCGCTGCTGGGCGCTGTTCCGCTGCCCTCGGCGCTGTCGGCTTACCGCAATTTTGAGCATAGGCTTAAAGAGGCTATGCAGGAAAAAGCGGCGGTGTTTATCTACCCGGAGGCGCATATCTGGCCTTACTGCAACTTTGTGCGGAGCTTTCCCGACAAGTCGTTTTCCTACCCCTGCCGCACGGGCTCGCCGGTCGTGGCGGCGGTCACGGTCTATCGTCGGCGCAGGGTGTTCAAAAAGCTTCACCCCAACATAACCGTTTATTTGAGCGAGCCGTTTTATCCCGACCCCTCGCTGCCCGAAAAGCAGGCGCGCAAAAAGCTGCGCGATCAGGCTTATGAGTTTATGTCGCGCACCGCGAAGGAGCATGGCAGCTATGAGTATGTTAAATATATAATGGCTAGCGAGTTATAAGTAATAAGTAATAAGTTATATGCAATAAGTTATAAGTAATAGGTTATAAGTATGTAGGGGTTGGGCTTTGAGCCGGCCCCCTGTTTTTCATTCAGTAAACCCGAGGAGATACACCAACTGCGAGAGGTTTCATAGCCTCTCGTATTTTTTTGCAAAAAACTGGCCCAAAACTCTTTCAAGTTTTGAGCCAGCCCCTAAAACAAACTTCTTTTTCGTAGAGTATTCCACTTGACGAATACTCAAAATCGACAAAATCTATACCTATTATATAAAAGCAGTTGAAAAAAGTCATTATTTCATGCTTATTGTCTTTATTACTCTAGCCAATGAAAGAAACAGAAGAATTAGAACCTCATATCATTAAAACAATAGCAGCGTTTCCAGATAAACGAAACGCTGCTAAATCTTATGTATAAATAATATCTTTAATAAGTACTTATGTGTATAAATTTTGGCTTAATTCTAAAATGCACTCAACGATCAAATACCCCGTGCTATAATAGTTCCTGTTCGTTTTGAAATCCAATGTTAATGAAGGAGTTTTGAGTAATGGATAATCAAAAGACGTGCGCGGAGTGTATCAATCTCGGTCGTGAAGTATACTGCATGAAGTGTAAACGGCTTAATAACGGATATAAAGATATGTTCGTGGAGCAATCTAAAAATGAATACATCAATATAGCATATCAGAAAACATTTCAGGCGGCTCGCAGTTGAGCCGCCTTTTGTTATCTTGAAAAGTGGACAATTTGTCCATTGCCGGATATTACTGTCCTTCTACGATAGCGATGTACTTGAAAATCGTTGGGTAGGACACTGAACAGAGCCTTGCAAATTCAGACTTGTTGAGTTCGCCGCGCTTGTACTTCGGATAGTATTTGAAAAAGATGCTCGGAATCCTATCCTCCGAGGTCGCAGGTCTGCCAATGGGTACGCCTTTGGCTTTGGCGTTCTGCAAGCCGCTTTTGACGCGCTGGCTGATGATGTTGCGCTCCAACTCGCTGAATACACCCATCATTTTCAGCATACCCTCTGTCATAGGG
>JBGVFW010000170.1:0-2967 GCA_045121315.1 Eubacteriales bacterium | reverse complement strand
AAAAACGGCGATGCAAGAGCATCGCCGTTTAGGGATATAACCGTGATTACATATATTTCTTAACGCTTTCGGGAATGTTTTCTACGGGCATAGAAACTGTCATAACGATGTTTATATCAGCTTCATCTGCCAATTTAGCACATTCAAGAACGAATTTTTCGAATTCATCAATATTCTTGTTGCAGATTCTGTATGTGCCGTCAACAAAAATATGTGTTATATCCTGGTTGGAAGCATGGATGCCGGCAATGAAACCGTAGAGGGACTGCGCGTCGGAGAGAGAATACTCGTCGACGTTAATAAGTCTTGCCTGATATTTTACATCAAAGCGAAGGTTAGTACCCTTTTCAAGGCAAACAACTGCGCCGGAAGAAAGTTCCGTAGCGGCATTTACCATAGAGATAAGAGTTTTTGTTTTACCGGTGCCTTTAACACCAACAATCATTTTAAGCATAACTTGACCAACTTTCTCGACGGAGATTTAGAGAGGCAACACGGCTTTTCCGTCGCAAGCCGCCCGTTTTGCGGGTTTGCCTTCTTCTTATTACTATCATACACTTTTTTTAAAAATTTTTCAAGAGTATTCCAAGATAATTTACGGAAAACCGATAAATTTATATATTTTCTACAAAATAGAAGCCTCGAAATCGTCGCATTTATTCGTTTAAAACTTTTTTTATATTCTTTTCAAGCTTGACTCTGGGTAGCGTCATGTCCCTTCCGCAGGTCGTACACTTCACTCTGATATCGGAACCTGTTCGCAAAACTTCGAACCGTGTTCCACCGCAAGGGTGAGCTTTTCTCATTTCAAGAATATTTCCGACGTCAAATTTGATTATATTCATAAATCCTCCTTGCCCATGATGATTTTTTCCGAGCGTTCTCTTGCTTCGTCCGCAATCATCATGAGTTCGCGTTCACTTTCTATCTCGCTTGCATAGGGATATGTACGCGCGGATTTTTCAAAGTCGTTTTTGTACTTCTCCGCTTTTGCGACATCATTCTCACAGAGCAGATAGTACGCATACCATGTGCGGATTATGCTTAGATTTTTAGGCATAGACGCCATGAACTTTTTTTGTGTTCTATCAAGCATACGTTTAATTTTCTCCCTACTGTTCTGACCTGTAAGTTCGCAGAAAAGAAGATCGCATATCAAAAGGTTTCTGTGTACTCCTATGATTGCCGCATCGGAAGAAATAAGATTTTCAATCGTTTCTGCAGCTTCTCCGAATTTATGCTCGTCTATAAGCTTATTGCAGCGGAAGACGGAGACTGTTGCAATCATACTGTTTTTCATTGTGTCCTTTGACGGAAGTTCGAACCATTCGGCGGGCATATCTTTAACCCGAATGCCTTTCGAGATAAGGTCGTTTATTTTTAGCTGAAGCCAAAAAGCGCGAAGCGCCGCTTTATTTTTGCCCAAAGAAAAAGCGTTGTTCCCATCGTTATTTACAAGACCTAGTTTAAGCGGCAATCCGTTTGTCAAGGCAACTCCAAACGCAACGGAAGAATTGATACCCAAAACAGCCGAGAGTAATTGAATATCCGAAAAAATAAAGCAAAGGATAAGCGTTACCGCACCGACGAAAAGGTTCATAACAGAGCCTCCCAAATTATACATAACGTACGGTACAGCGCCGTCCTTCATATCGGGCGGAACCATAAGGCATTGCCCCGCCGTACCCGCAAGGGAAAAACGCTTGACGCGTAATTTCCCGTTATCTTTTACGAAGATAACTCCACCTATCCTAAAAGAAGAAAATTTGTATCCCGTTGCCAAACCGAACAGAAGATGACCTAATTCGTGAATCACAGTCTGCAGAAACATGATGAAATACAAAAATATCAAGAACAGTACGATATATAATGGAAATAATTCACTTTCAATCTCTGTACTTCCGAGAAATCTGCCGAAAAAAGCGCCGCTTGAAAATTCCATGATCAAATAGATAATAAAAATAAAAATATTTTGCCCGTAGATTTTTTTATTTTTTCTCATAATTCTTCTCCTTGCTTGAAATCTCCGCAAAGTATTTATCTCCGTTTACTTGTACGGCGTCATGCCCCGGCAAAATTATTTCCATATCGAGTGCGCGGGACGCATTGGCGAAGAATTTCAAGGCTCCGTCGGTTCTTTCGACGTCTATATCAATATATCCGTCCTTTATCGGCACTCTGCCGCTTACAGATGAGCCGAATATATCGATCGGCTTGATGCGTACTTTTTTAAATCCATTCTCTGCGGGGTAAACGCCGAGGAGCATTGCGGAAAATTCATATATTGGCGTGCTGCTCCAACCGTGACATTCGCTTCGGGGGCTATCGGGGTTTTCGCACCAAGTCGTGCAGTGCATATCGAGCATTTTTCGCCAACCGTCAAATAGCTCAGTCGCATATTTTTCGTATACTTCCGCCTTCTCCATCGCGCGGAAAGTAAAATAATTCATGGAAAAAGTGGTAAGGCTAACGTCACTATAAGAGAGCGTTCTTTCCAAAAGAGAACGCTCTTTTTCACCCTCGACCGCACCCGAAAGTACCGCCCAAACGGTCGTATGACGGCTAAAGCTTTTTGCATTGGGAATGTCTGCATACATTCCTTTTTCTGCATCGTAGCAATAGCGATTTATCGCTTCCAAAGCGGATTTTTTGCGTTCGCGGTAGTCTTTGGAAAGACCTTTTCTTCCGCAGTAATCGCAGATTTGAGCCGCGTCTTCAAGCGCCGCGGCGTACATCATGCTGTAAACAGTGAGCGCTTCTCTGCCTCCTTTAGGGGCGCCGTAACTCCAACCCGGAACCCAGTCCACAAAGTTCCAATAAGGATTTTTGCCGATAAGCCCGCGCTCGTCAATGAAAGAATTAAAACACTCAAGTGCTTTGTCTGCAACGCCAATCATAGTGCGGACGAAAACGGCATCTCCTGTGTAACGTAGATATTCACGCAAAGCCATTATCCAAAAAAGTGAG
>JBGVFW010000169.1:0-6017 GCA_045121315.1 Eubacteriales bacterium | reverse complement strand
CTCTATCTTTTTGGCGAAAAGATAGATGAGGAAAATATGACGGAGGACGATCTTTTCGCCCTTCGCCAACGTGTTGGTATGGTTTTCCAAAACCCCGACAACCAGCTTGTTGCAACTATTGTAGAAGAAGATGTGGCGTTCGGCCCCGAAAACCTCGGTGTGCCGCCCAAGGAAATACGCGAGCGCGTCGACAAAGCACTTGAACTTGTCGGCATGGAAAAATTCAAACGCCACAGTCCTCATCAGCTTTCGGGCGGTCAAAAGCAGAGAGTCGCTATTGCGGGCATTATCGCCTGCAACCCCGAGATAGTCATTTTTGACGAATCTACGGCGATGCTTGACCCGATAGGCAGAGCAGAGGTACTTGAAACCATTCAAAAGCTCAACAAAAATAACGGCACGACCGTCATTCTCATTACACATTACATGGAAGAAGCTGCGAAAGCAGACAGAGTTGTCGTTATAGACGACGGCAGGAAGTTGCTCGATGGCACACCCAAGGAAGTATTCTCTCAAACGAAGATACTTCGCGGAGCGGGGCTTGACGTACCGCAGACAACGCTTCTTTTGCAGGAGCTTGCAGACGCAGGCTACGACCTTCCGCGTGATGCGCTCACGCCAGAAGAAGGCGCGCGAGCTTTGGCGGCAATTTTATCTGAAAGGGCAAAGAATAAATGAACGCAGCAGAACTTAAAGGTGTATCTTACGTTTACAGCAAAAACACGCCTTTTATGAAGGTGGCTGTGGACAATATAAATATTACTTTCGGAGAAAATATGATAACGGGGCTTATCGGGCACACGGGAAGCGGCAAATCCACCGTGGCTCAGATGCTCAACGGACTTTTGCGCCCGTCCGAGGGCGACGTGGTTATCCACGGCAGAAGTATGTGGGCCGACCCGAAGAAAATAAAAGAATTCCGCTATATTACGGGGCTTGTTTTCCAATACCCCGAATATCAGCTTTTTGAAGAAACGGTGTACAAGGATATCGCGTTCGGTCCCAAAAATATGGGGCTTTCCGATGAAGAGATAGATGCGCGCGTGCGCGAAGCCGTTCGCTTTGTGGGACTTAAGGACGATGTGCTTGAAAAATCCCCGTTCGATATTTCAGGCGGTCAAAAACGCCGCGTGGCTATTGCTGGCGTTATGGCTATGCGCCCCAAAAACCTTGTGCTCGACGAGCCCGCGGCGGGTCTTGACCCTCGCGGCAGGGACGAGATATTGAGCAGAATACACGAATATCAAAAAGAAACAAAATCTACGGTAATTATGATAAGCCACAGTATGGAAGATATGGCACTTTATTGCGACAGACTTGTGGTTATGAACAATTCCAAACCCATTATGACAGGAACATGCGGCGAGGTATTTTCGCGTGCGGATGAGCTTGAAATGGCAGGTCTTACCGTGCCGCAGGTGACAAAGCTCATGACGGAGCTTGCCCATATAGGGTACGACGTAAACACGTCCGTTTATACGGTCGAAGACGCAAAGCGCGAACTTTTGCGAGTGCTCGGAGGTGAGAAAAAATGCTGAAAGATATAACCCTCGGTCAATTTTTCCCCGGAAACTCCGTTCTTCATAAACTCGATCCGAGAATAAAGCTCATTGCCTGCATTGCTTATATCGTGGCGATATTCCTTTGCAAATCCGCCGTGGCTTACGGCGCTGTCATAGTTGCCACGGTGCTTCTTATGTTGATCTCAAAGCTTCCGATAAAAACGGTGCTCAAGGGTATAAAGCCTATCATTTTCATCATACTCTTTACGGCTGTCCTGAACGTTTTCTGGCACAGCGGCGAAACTGTTCTTTGGAGCTTTTGGAAGATCACCGTTTACCGCAAAGGCGTTATTTCCGCGATATATATGGTCGTGAGAATCGTTTGCCTTGTTATAGGCACGAGCGTTATCCTCACTTATACGACCACGCCTATCGCACTCACGGACGCTATTGAGCGTTTGCTCTCGCCTTTGCGTGTGATAAAAGTGCCTGTGCATGAATTTGCAATGATGATGACCATTGCGCTTCGCTTTATTCCCACGCTCATTGAAGAAACTGATAAAATAATGAACGCGCAGAAGGCACGCGGCTCGGACTTTTCCACGGGCAGTCTTGCTTCCCGTGCAAAAGCTCTTGTCCCCGTGCTTGTGCCGCTCTTTATCTCTTCTTTTCGACGTGCAGACGAACTTGCCGTGGCGATGGAATGTCGTTGTTACCGCGGTGGTAAGGGCAGAACAAGAATGACGCAACTCCGCCTTGCCGTAAGAGATTTTCTTTTTATACTCGCTATTGCGGCATTTATTGCTGCCATCGTGGTCATAAACAACTTTTTGCCGTTCTTTATAGTATAAAAATGAAATATCTTTTGAAAATAACTTATTGCGGCACAGCTTATGCCGGCTTTCAGGTGCAGAACAACGCGAATACTGTGCAGGCAGAGCTTACGCGTGCCGCGGAAAAAATATTTACTGTTCCTTGCCGCGTTACGGGCTGCAGCAGAACGGACAGCGGCGTCCACGCGCTGGAATACCTCGCAACGCTGGAACCGAGCGAGGGCGGTGCGCGCATATCGCCGCAACGGCTCCCGCGCGCTCTTGCTTCCGCGCTCCCGCAGGATATTTGCGTGATGGAAGCGCGCGAGGTGGCGGACGATTTTTCCGTTCGCCGCGCCGTAAAAGGGAAAGAATATATGTACCTTTTGTGGACGAAAGAATACATGAACCCGTTCCTCTGCGCGAGGGCTTGGCATTACACCAAACCTCTCGACGTGGAAAAGATGAACAAAGCCGCAGAAAAACTTGTCGGCACGCACGATTTTGCCGCATTTATGGCTAGCGGCAGTGATATCGTCGATACCGTGCGTACTATCACCAGATGCGAGGTTGTGCGCGACGGAGAGGGCAACGTGCGCGTGTTCGTCGCCGCCGACGGATTTTTATATAATATGGTAAGAATAATCGTCGGCACGCTCGTTTACGTGAGCGAAGGAAAAATCTCGGCTGAAGATATGGATGCCATTATAAAATCGAAAGACCGCTCTCTCGCGGGCAAGACTGCCCCCGCAGATGGACTATATCTTGAAAAAGTATTTATTTGAATTTGAAAGGGAGAAAAACGATGCCGCGCGGAATATTTTCTAAAATCAAGGAAAAAACCGACACAATGTCGATATATCTTCCTTACGAAAGCGTATACTATGAAAGGCTTGCGGATTTTTACCGGTTGGCAAAATACGGTGCGCTCGTTGTGCTTGTGATTTTCGTCGTGCTGACGACGATAATCTGCCGCAAAGATTTGCGTGCGGAAAATTTCAGATATCTTTTCAAATACATCGACGTTGACCCCTCTTCCACCTCTGCAAACTACAAGGATATATATTACAGTGCGGGTTCAACATCATATTTTGCATCTTACAAGGGCGACCTCGTTCTTGTGGGCGATGGAAAGCTTACACTTTACAACATTTCGGGAAAGAATATTATGTCAGGCGAACTCGGCACAGACGAAGCAGTTTGCGACGCAGATGGAAAATATCTTCTTTCGTATAACCCGGGGGAAAATACAGTGTCCCTTTTCAATTCCTTTTCAAAACTTTACAGCATAACATACGATTACCCTGTCACCTCTGCATCTGCGGGCGAGGACGGAAGTTTTGCTGTTATCACGCGCGACGATAACTACCGAAGCGCGGTATACGTTTATAACAGTACATTTAAGCGAGTGTATTCTTTGAGGAGTAACGAGAAACACGCTGCAAGTGCCGCGGTATCTCCTAACGGAAAGTACGCTGCCGTGCTTTCTTATTTCCCAAGTACGGGTCTTTACGGGCGAGAGCTTGTTGTGCGTAATATTTCAAAGAACACGGTTTCGCTTACTGTGCAAACGGAAGGGAAACTCCCGATAAAAACTGGATTTTTTGCGAATTCCACTCTTTACGCTCTCTATTCTGACGGAATCTCTTTTTACAGCGAGAGATTTAAGGAAGGCGCGAACGTTTCTTTCGAAGATACTGTTCAGTATTATCGTGTTTTTGATGAATACATTGCTGTTTTGACGGGCAAAACGAAAGCAAACGCGTTTTTGCACGTCTATGACACGGAAGGAAACGAAAAGTTTACACAAAGTTTTCCTTTTTCGGTTATAGATATTCACATAATTGATGATAAAATATATTTACTTGCACCGAACGCGGTGTACCTCTGCGGCGGCAAAGATATGAACGTTGCCTATTTTGATGGCAGAGTTCAGAATATGTTCGTGTTTGACGATGGCAATGTTATGCTTTGCTTCGCAGACAGAACAAAGATGATATACGGTTCGGAGTTTATAAATTACAAGTAAAACAGGAGAAAAAGAATGTCTGCGCTATTAGATGTTATACTTATTGCAATAATTGTAATATTTGCCGTTGTAGGCACAAAAAGGGGATTTATAAGATCGGTTTCTGGCTTCGTTTCCCACCTGCTGTCGTTTATTCTCACGCTCATATTTTATAAGCGTTTTACCGTTATCGTGAAGCGCATACCGTTTATCGCAAATTTGATGACGGATGTTGAAATGCCGAACTTTGAAGGCACGGACGGTTTTATGGAAAAGATGAAGATGATCGTGAACCACATCATTTCCTCCGATGACGTTTCCGCTACCTCAAAAGCGGTTGCGAACAATTTGATCGCGGACGTGATCGCGACGGTGATATCATTTGCCGTGCTTCTCGTTGCCTTTATCCTTTTGTTCAAGCTGATTTTTTTGCTTCTCGACCTTGTGGCGCAAGCTCCGGTCATAAAGCAGGCAAACGGTATACTCGGTCTTGTTTTCGGCGTGTTCAACGGTCTTTTTTGGGCGTGGATCGCCGCGAACCTTTTTAGAAATCTTCTTTTCCCGATACTCAACGCAAAATGGCCCGAGGTATTTATGGACGAAATACTTACCTCATTTGTGTTCAAACTATGTACAAGTGCGAACCCTATGACGTATATATTCATGCTCTTGCAGAAGTTTATCGGGTAAAAAGCATATTTCTGTTCGTATAGCCGCACGGTGACGCGGCGAAAAAAGCACAAAACTTTGTCACCGAGAAGGAATTTTTCACATGATGCAACTATGTTCAAGATGCCGCAAGCGTATGGCTGTGGTATTTGTTACGAAAATTGAAGACGGAGAAAGCAAAAATGAGGGACTTTGCCTCAAATGCGCCCGCGAACTTGGTATCCCGCAGGTAGACAGTATTCTTTCCAGCATGGGCGTTTCGGGCGACGATCTCGACAATATGGAAGACGAACTCAGCGGATTTCTCTCCCAAATGTCCGAAGGAGCAGATGAAAGTGACGATGGGAGCGAAGAAAATGAAGACGGCGTTTCCCGCACGCCTTCGCTCGATTTTGCAAAGCTTTTCGGTTCGCTTCCTTTCGCCAATAACAACAATAATAAGAGCGAGAACAACGTCCCTGCCACAAAGAACGAGGGCGATAAAAAAGACACTCCCAAAGAAAAATCCAGGGACAAAGATAAAAAGAAAAAAGAGAAGGAACGCCGCTATCTTTCCATGTATTGCCGCAATTTGACTGCGGCGGCGAAAGAGGGTAAACTCGATGCCGTTATCGGCAGAGAGAGAGAAACGGCGCGAATGATGCAGATACTTTCCCGCAGACAGAAGAACAATCCTTGCCTTATAGGTGAGCCCGGTGTCGGCAAAACTGCGATAGCGGAAGCGCTCGCGCAGAAGATAGCGTCGGGAGATGTTCCGTATAAGCTCCGCGATAAAGAGGTATATCTCGTTGACCTCACTGCGCTCGTTGCCGGAACACAGTTCCGCGGTCAGTTCGAAAGCCGCATGAAAGGGCTTATCGACGAGGTTCGTGCGCTCGGTAATATTATTCTCGTTATCGATGAGGTTCACAGCATTGTCGGCGTTGGCGATTCCGAGGGAAGCATGAACGCGGCGAATATTCTCAAACCCGCACTTTCCCGCGGCGAAATTCAGCTTATCGGCGCGACGACGCTTACCGAATACCG
>JBGVFW010000168.1:0-3026 GCA_045121315.1 Eubacteriales bacterium | reverse complement strand
GGCGCTCGGCATTATTGCAGAAACCGTTGCGGAGGAGGGAACCGTCGGTTTTCTCGCCACCACGATGACGCAGAGCCGTGAAAATATCCTCGCCGCGATGAACGCGGTAAAGGAATATCGCGCGGGTGAGCACTGCGGTGCGAGAGTTTTGGGCATACACCTTGAAGGACCGTTTATCGCTGCGGCGCACAAGGGCGCACAGCCGCTTGAATACGTTGCAAGACCCGACGCGACGGTTTTTGACGAATACAACGCGGCAAGCGGAAATGCCATAAAAATCGTAACACTTGCTCCCGAGGAAGAGGGAGCGATCGCGCTTATCGAGCACCTTGATTCAAACGGAATAGTTGCCTCTATTGGTCATACCGGCGCGAAATGCGCGGATGTTGAAAAAGCCATAGCTTGCGGCGCAAAAAACGTGACGCATACATATAACGCGCAGTCCGCTCTCCACCACAGAGAGATCGGCGCGGTGGGCAGCGCGATGCTCTTTGACGAGCTTGCCTGCGAACTTATAGCGGATACGATACACGTAAGCGTTCCCGCGATAAAGCTGCTTAAAAAATGCAAACCGCACGAAAAACTTGTTCTTATCACGGACGCTATGCGCGCAAAGGGTATTGCGGATGGCGAAAGCGAGCTTGGAGGACAGAAGGTTTTTGTTAAAAACGGCGAAGCAAGGCTTGCCGACGGCACTTTGGCGGGCAGTGTGCTGCGTATGAACGTTGCCGTTAAGAACATGGTGGAAAAGGTGGGCATGAGCCTTCCTGAAGCGTGTGACCTTGCGACTATCAATCCCGCAAAGGTTTTGGGAATTGAAAACGAAGCGGGAAGCATACGCGAGGGCAAACGCGCGGATTTTGCGGTGCTCGACGATAAATTCAACGTACTCTATACCGTATGCGGCGGTAAAATAATATACAAAGCATAAATAACAATTAAGAGAGGATAATTATCATGGAAACAACACTCGTTGTAATGGCGGCGGGCATGGGCAGCCGCTTTGGCGGACTTAAACAGGCGGAACCTGTAACATCCGATGGCAAAGGAATTCTCGATTTTTCCGTTTACGACGCGAAAAAAGCGGGATTTTCAAAGGTCGTGTTCATCATTCGTGAGGATATGGCGGAAGATTTCAAAGAACTTGTGGGTAATCGCATCGCAAAGAGCATCGCGGTTGAATACGTTATGCAGGATATGAGCGTTCTTCCCAAAGGCAGAACGAAGCCTTTCGGCACGGCTCACGCTATTTACTGCTGCAAGGACGTTGTTAAAGAACCTTTCGCTATCATCAATGCGGACGACTATTACGGCTCTAACGCATTCTTTGAAATTCAGAAGCATTTGAGCACGGCAAGCAAGGGCGATTGGGCTATGACGGCTTACCACCTCGGCAAAACGCTCAGCAAAAACGGCACGGTTTCCCGCGGCGTTTGCGAAACACAGAACGACTACCTCAAAAAAGTTACGGAATATACAAAGATAAATTCCGACGGCACATACGAAAAAGACGGCTACAAATACACTTTCACTCAGGACACGCCCGTTTCCATGAACCGTTGGGGTCTTACACCCGATATTTTCGAGGTTCTCACGGAAGAATTTGAAAAATTCAAAGCTACGGCAAACCTTATGAAAGACGAATTCTTTATCCCCTCCGTTATCTCCAAAGCGCTTGACGACGGCAGAGCAACAGTTAAAGTTTTCAAAAACGCAGATAAATGGTACGGCATTACATACCGCGAAGATTTGCAGGAAGTTAAAGACGCAATAGGAGGATATATTGAAAATGGATTATATGAAGGAATTTAAGGCGATAGCCGAAAAATTTGCTATTGAAGGCGAAATCAAAGACATCGCCCCCTACGGCGAAGGTCACATCAACCTCACGCTTCTCGTTACGACAGACAAAAAGCGCTACATCTTGCAGAAGATGAACCCCAACGTTTTCCCCGATGCGGAAGGTCTTATGAAAAATATCTGCGGCGTTACAAAGCATTTGCAGGAACGCGGCATCGAAACTCTCAACGTTATCCCCACGGTTGACGGCGAGCCTTACCTTCGCGGTGAGGTTGGTTACCGCGTTTACGATTTTATCGAAAACACGGTAACGTACCAGAAAGTTACAGACAAGGAAGTTTTCAAAAACTCCGGTGCGGCTTTCGGTGAATTCCAGAATTATCTTGCGGAATTTGACGCTTCTTCCCTTACGGAAGTTATCAAGCGCTTCCACGACACGCCCAACCGTTTCGAAAACTTTAAAGCGGCTCTCTCTGCGGACGCTTTCGGAAGAGCAAAGGATTGCAAACCCGAAATAGACTTTGTTCTCTCTCATGCAGACACATACGGCGTAGTTATGGCGGGTCTTGCAGACGGTACGATTCCGCTCCGCGTAACTCACAACGATACAAAGCTCAATAACATTCTTATGGACGCTAATACCGGAAAAGCAAGAGCTGTGATAGACCTTGACACGATCATGCCAGGCTCTATGCTCTTCGACTTTGGCGACTCTATCCGCTTCGGTGCTTCTACTGCGGCAGAGGACGAAAAGGACCTTTCCAAGGTTCATTTCGACATCGAGCTTTTCCGCGCATATGCGGAAGGCTACTGCGGTGCGGTTAAAGATAGCATCACGGCAAGAGAAGCCGAGCTTCTCCCTTACGGCTCTTACCTTATGACTATCGAATGTGGTATGCGCTTCCTCACGGACTACCTCTCCGGCGACACATACTTCGCAACAAAGTATGAAGGTCACAACCTCGTTCGCGCGAGAACGCAGATCAAACTCGCAGGCGAAATGGAAGCAAGCTTCGATAAGATGGGCGCGATTATAAAAGAAATACTTGCGTAAAGATGAAAAAACAGGCTTGCAAAAGCCTGTTTTTTGAATTATTATATCAGTTTTTTTCTTTATCTGGAAGAAAAAACCTTGGAAAAAGAAGCAGAAAACCTTGCAGGTTTATCGCTTGTGAAAAAGAGAAATAAGGGAGCGTGCGACTCTCCGCGAAGGCAGGAATCGCGGA
>JBGVFW010000167.1:0-15423 GCA_045121315.1 Eubacteriales bacterium | reverse complement strand
ACCAGATAGTGACAAGAGACTATGGCTTGGACGATTCTGAGGACGTTGAGCTACCCCAAACACCGGATAACAGCGATCTGATTGACAAGGTGGTTGAATATTCCGGCAAGAGTTTCCGTATCAAGTCTGTCAACAGATTTGGTCAGGCACATCTGGAAGATATTTCTTCCCTTTCTGTTGGTATGATTCCGATTGATACCGTCCTTCCAGTTGATACAGTCAGAGAAATGCTTGCGGAGCAGACGGAGAAAGCTCCTGAGAACTATGTTATTACTGATAACCATATCGGCGTAGGTACACCGTCACAGCGCTTTGCTAACAATGTAGCTGCTATCAAGCTCTTGAAGCAGATTCAATCAGAAGAACGTCCTGCGAGTCAAGCCGAACAAGAGATTTTGGCAAAATATGTTGGTTGGGGCGGTTTATCTCAATACTTTGAGAAATCGAACACTCATTATGACGAGCTGAAATCCCTTTTGTCTGAGAAGGACTATCAATCTGCTTATGACAGTACGCTGACTTCCTTCTACACGCCGCCTGTTGTCATTAAATCCATCTACAACGTCTTGACGAACGTGGGATTTACTAACGGACGAATTCTTGACCCTGCCTGTGGCACGGGTCATTTTTTTGGCGTTCTGCCGGAACACCTAGCACAGTCTCAGCTGTTCGGCGTAGAGCTTGACAGTATTTCAGGTCAAATCGCCAAAGTGCTCTACCCAAATGCAAACATCAAAATTCAGGGTTTTGAAACCACTACGCTTCCGGACAATTCGATTGACGTAGCGGTCGGCAATGTTCCGTTCGGAGACTATCATGTATTTGATAAGGCTTATAATAAGCACCATTTGATGATTCATGATTATTTCTTTATTAAAACCCTTGATAAAGTCAGACCCGGCGGCATAGTGGCTTTTGTCACGTCAAAAGGAACACTTGATAAACAGGATACAAAAGCACGTATGCTGATGGCTGACAGAGCTGATTTGCTCGGTGCTATCCGACTTCCAAATACAACCTTTAAGGCAGCTGCCGGTACAGAAGTGACTTCGGATATTCTGTTCCTTCAAAAACGTGAAAGTGCGGAAATTCTCAGGGACTATCCTGATTGGGTTTATACCTCGGCTAACGCTGACGGTATAGTCATGAATAATTATTTTATCGCACACCCGGAAATGGTGTGCGGAGAAATGGTTATGCAGTCAGGGCGATTCCGCGAGGAAAGCGCTTGTGTTCTTCCTGATGGTGTCAAACTGAGCACTATGCTTGGTGCAGCTATTCAGAATATTCACGGTGAATATATTCCATATACCGCCGAGAATGAGGATAATGCAGAGACGGAGAGTATCGCTGCGGATGAAGAAGCGCGCAACTTTTCCTATTATGTCAAAGACGATACGGTTTACTACCGTGAAAATGGAATTATGTACGTCAGCCCGTATTCTGGCAAGAAAGCGGAACGTATTAAAGGCATGGTAAGGATAACGGATACAACACGCCGACTGATTGACGCGGAGCTGTCCGGCGATGCGGACAGTATTGTTGACCAACTGCGTGAACAGCTTAACGCAGAGTATGATTCTTTCACTGCTGAATTTGGTGCATTGAACATTTATGCCAACAGGGTATTCAAAAACGACAACAGTTATCCGTTGTTATGTTCGCTTGAAAACATTATTGTCAACGAGGAAACCGAGGAGATAACTTATGCGAAAGCAGATATTTTCAGCAAACGGACGATAGCGCCGAACAATGAAATTGTTTCTGCGGAGAACGCGGAAGAAGCACTGATTATTTCTGTTTCGCAAAAAGGAAATGTTGACCTCGATTATATGGCTCGCTTGACAGGGAGCACAACGGAACAGCTTGTCAACGAGCTGAACGGACACAGTATTTTCCTGAAACCGTTTGAGGGCGAATATGTGACCGCAGATGAATATCTTTCCGGGAATGTTCGCAAGAAGCTGAATACGGCGCGTATGGCGGCAAAGGAAGATGAAAGCTATGCTGTCAACGTAAAGGCGCTTGAAGCAGTTATCCCGAAGGATATTCCTGCGTCGGAGATTTCTGTCCGGCTAGGAACAACATGGATTCCTGTTCGATATTACAACGATTTTCTAAAGGAAGTCTTTCACAATCCGTCACCTGCAATAGAGGTTCAGTTCAGCCCTATGGTGGGCAGCTATTATGTCACGCATAAGAGCTTTGACAACTATTCGGTTGAATCGGTCAACCAATATGGAATTAAGGAACGGAACGGCTATACGATTTTGGAAGATTCTCTTAATCTGAAAACTTCCGTGGTGCATGATACAGTAGAGGTTGACGGCAAGAAAAAGGAAGTAGTCAATAAAGAAAAGACAATACTTGCCCAGAGCAGACAAGAGCTGTTAAAGGCAAAGTTTGCGGAGTGGATTTACAAAGACCCTGAACGACGCAGGGATTTGGAGAGAATCTATAATGATACATTTAATTGTATCGTACCCCGACAGTTTGACGGTTCCAATCTGAAGTTTCCGGGCAAAAACCCTAACATTACCTTCCGCCCCCATCAGCTCAATGCAATAGCAAGAGGTTTATACGGCGGTAATGCGTTGTTGGCACATTGTGTTGGCGCAGGCAAGTCATTTGAAATGATTGCGATCGCCATGAAAACAAAAGAGCTTGGCTTGGCACATAAGAGTCTGATATGTGTTCCAAAACACCTTGTAGCACAGATGGGCGCGGAATTTATGCGTTTGTATCCTGCTGCAAATGTTCTGGTCGCAGAAGAAAAGGATTTCACACCGAAAAATCGACGCCGCTTCTGTACACGTATTGCAACAGGAGATTATGACGCGATTATCATCGGTCATACACAGCTTGAACAGATTCCCTTAAAACCCCAAACACAGATAGAAATTTTTAACCGACAGCTCGACGAAATTGTTAATGCTTTAACGGATGCGCAAGCTGATAATATTGCTCCGGCAACGATTAAATCGTTAGCGCGAAGCAAAAAGACGATTGAAAACAAGCTCCGAGAGTTGAAGGAGCGTTCGCTCAAAAAAGATGATGTTATCTGTTTTGAGGAATTGGGTGTTGACCAGATTCTGGTGGACGAAGCCCATGCGTTCAAAAATCTCTATATCTATACGAAAATGTCAAATGTTGCAGGTATCGGTGCAAGCACAGAGAGCGGACGCGCTTCTGATTTGTACAGCAAAATCTGTTATCTGAATTTACTGAATCCGGGCAGAGGTGTCATTTTTGCGACCGGAACCCCGATTTCCAATACTATGTCCGAAATGTACACCATGCAGCGATTCTTACAGCCGCAAATGCTTCAATCTATGGGATTGATGAACTTCGATAGCTGGGCTTCAACATTTGGAGAAACCGTCACTTCTCTGGAAATCTCACCGGAGGGAAACGGCTATCAGGTAAAGACGCGATTCGCAAAATTCAACAACATTCCGGAGCTGTTGGCTATGTTCCAACAGGTAGCTGATGTTCAGACACGCGAAATGTTGAACCTTCCCTTGCCTGATGTGCAGCTGCAAATCGTTGAGGTGCAACCAACAGAAGAACAGAAAAAGATGATTGAGCAATTAGGGGAACGCGCCGAGGAAATCCGCTGTGGCAGAGTGGATCCGCGTGATGATAATATACTCAAAATCATCAGCGACGGTAAAGCAATCGCGCTTGACCCTCGGATTCTTGACGCTGATAACAACGGAGGAATGAAAGTTGAAGCCTGCGCTGAAAGGGTATTTTCTATCTGGTCACAAAGCACGGTTCAGACACAACTTGTGTTCTGCGACTTATCAACGCCTTCCGGAAGCAAAAAAGGTGAAAAAGACTTTACGGTATACGAGAACTTAAAAGCCAAACTGGTTTATCTCGGCATACCGGAGAATGAAATTCAGTTTATTCAGCATTTTCAAACTTCTAAAGCTAAGCAACGGTTATTCTCTGATGTGCGTAGTGGTAAGGTAAGGGTTCTGATTGGCTCAACGGGAATGATGGGTACAGGCATGAATGTACAGCACAAGCTAATTGCCCTTCACCATCTGGATTGTCCTAACCGCCCGTCTGATATAGAGCAGCGCGAAGGTCGTATTATCCGACAGGGAAACGAAAATCCGACTGTGCAGATATATTACTACGTTACCAAAGGCACCTTTGACGCGTTTATGTATCAGATGGTGGAACGAAAGCAGCGTTTTATTTCGTCTGTGATGACACAAAGGCATGTAGCCGAACGCAGCGCGGAGGACATTGACGAAGTTACGATGAACTTTGGACAAATCAAGGCGGTTGCAAGCGACAACCCGTTGGTAATGAAAAAGTTTGAAATCGACAGCAAGGTCAATAAGCTGACTGCAATCAGAAACGAATACATTAACTCTCACCGACGCTTGGAGGACGAGGTGCAGCTGCTTCTTCCGGTGACGATTCAAAAGTTAGAGATTCAATCCGCGAACTACAAGGAAGATATGGAGTTTGCAATAGCCAATCCTTCCCCTGAACCATTCGACATAGAGATAAGCGGCGTTCATTATGATAAGCGCACGAAAGCTCTCGAAGCGATTGTTGCACAAAGGAAGAACATTACAAACAACGAATTGTTGGAGATTGGCAGTTTCAGAGGATTTAAGCTCTATCTATATCAAGAGGGAGTTGGCAATATTTCTAACCTTTGTCTAATGGCAAAACATCGGCTTGGATATTCTATCCGTATTGACCCGGAGAACGGAACCGGAAACCTGATTAGATTCAACAACATGCTATCTGATGATATAGCTGATAAGTATCGGAGTGCGGTTAGAAGTTTGACTAAAGCCACTCATCGGCTGACGGCTGCACAGGAAGAAATGAACAAGCCTTTTCCGCAGGAAGCAGAGTATCAGGCGCTCCTTCAGGAGCAGGCAGAAATTAACGCTAGGCTGACTGTTGGTGAGGATAAATCTGTTGGAGGTGAGACGGAGGAAAAGTCTGTCAGCAAGGATTCTCCTTCTGATGGGAATCTTTCGCAGCAACCACCGTCAAATCGTCCAAAGTTAAGGAGGTGAATTGAAGTGAAAAAACGTATTGTAACAGGCAACACAGAGGTCGAAATCTACGACACAGACCCGATTGAGCGTATGCGCCGCAGAGACACAGACGGCGACGGTACTACTGATTATATCGACAGCGATTACACCAAACCGTCAGACGATTATCGTTTTCGCGGCATATCGTCGGAAGAATATGATAAACTCCGTCGGTCGGGGTTTGATGTCAAGAATAACTGTCATCCGGATAAGACTGATCCCCATCGCCATATCCTGCGATATACAGAAAGTCAGACCGAAGAAATTGACAGGATTCTCAAGCCTGTTTTTCACAGAGCAGTTGTCAAATGATTGATGAAAGGTAAATGATGATGAAAGAACTAACAGATTTAAGAATTGAGCTGTCAAAAGCATTGCAACAACTGGCTCAGCTTTCCGACGCTGCTGACTCTATGCCCGCTGAGGAATACGAAAAACAGTATGAAGCGCTGTCTGACCGGATTGGCGCACTGAACCAACAAATTGAGGAACACTTAAACGCCAACAGCGGACAAAGGGAACAGCGTGAGAAGGTGCCTTTGAAAAACACAAAAGACAGCGCACAAAGTAACCGTGCCATTTCTCAGCTGATAATCACTCCGTTGAATCCACCGAGGAACTCGGTTGTTGGTATATGCTCTGCGACGTTCTATAATGCGCTGACGGTTAATGGCATTACTATCAACGTCAACAGAAACAATGATATCTATGTCAGGATGCCGCAAAAGAGAACGCAACAAGGAAGATACATTGATGTAGCTCACCCTCTGACCAGTGAAGGACGGGAAAACATCAATCAAACAATCCTTTCGGCGTTTCGGCAAGGCGTTAATCGACAACGCTTTGAGGTTGCGGCACCATTGTCAGTTGCGGCGCAAAATTCTGTCAAGTATCCTCCGGAGTACGGAAACAGTCTTGCACGAATGGATTTAGTGGTAAATGATATGGTCGTTCATAATGCTAAAATCATCAGAGGAAAAGACGGAGATCCTCATTTAGTAATGCCAACCTACAAATCAAAGGACGGTGAATATGTTTCGATTTGCAATCCCTCAAACAAAAGAGCGTTTGCCGTCTTTTGCGAAAAGGCAATGGAGGAATTTAATACGGAATATCATTACTTCACCCTCGATGATTCAACGGTTGCAGAACTGAGCGAAAACGGCGTAAAAGCTGAGGTTCACAAAATCTCTGATGACAGTAATGTTGTCAAGGTGAAACCTGCTGATGTAGAGAAGGTCAACGCTATCATCAATCCAACGCAGAATTTAGCACCAAAAGCATAATACTCTTTGCGGAAAGTGGACAATTTGTCCACTTTCTGCATTTTTTGGAGGTGAGAAGATGGAAAATGTGATAACGTGCGATAAAGGAGAATATATCATCAAAGATGAAATGACCATTGCCGATACGTCGTTTTTTATCGCCGTCGATAAACACGCCAAAAAGCCGTTTTTGGTTGGAGAACGACGTTCCTCGGAATCAATGACGACCTTTAATAAGCTCATGGTAACGAGCAACTACGTTGCTGCCTTAGAGAACTGGAATCGCCGTTTGGCGCAAGCTATCGCTGACCTCAATCCTCAATCAACATCAGTAAGGACGTGATAATCTAATGGCAAGACCAAGCCAAAATATTTTGCGTCGCCACCAGAGCAAGAAACCTATGATTATCGTATTTGCGATTTTATTTGTCATTGTTTTTCTGTTGGTGTCGTTTTTTTATTTTCGTTATCTCAACTATGTTTTTGTTCATGGCGCAGTTAATGATTTTGGCGGCTATATTATGGCAATTACCAGCTCCGAGGAAATAAAGCTGCCGTTCTTTTCCGCGCTGGGCAGTATTCTATGGTTTAATCTGAAAATCTGGTGGATATATCTGTCTGTGATTGCAATCATGTTCATCTACATGACTTCCCGGAATCGCAACGATTTCAAGAACATGGAGCACGGTTCTGCACGATGGGCAACAGACGAAGAAATCAAGCGTTTTCAGAAAAGTACAGAAGGTATTCCTTTAGCAAAGGACACCTACCTTCCTCTGAAATCGTCCTATGCAGCCAATCTGAACGAGATTGTTATTGGCGGTTCAGGTGCCGGTAAGTCGTTCAGAAAAGTCAAGCCGGATATTATTCAGCTTAATGGCAGCTATGTTGTTACAGACCCGAAAGGGGAATTGTACCGCGATTGCGCAAAGGTATTGAAAGAAAACGGATATAAGGTTCGGGTTCTGAATCTGGTAAATGTCAACTATTCCAATTCTTACAATCCGTTTGCTTACATAACTTCTGAGCAAGACGTTGTAAATATCGCGTCGTTGTTCATGAAGAACACCGCAGGCGAAGGAGAAAAATCAGACTTTTTCTCGGAAGCGGCAGGCAAGCTGCTAGTTGCAATCATGCTGTATCTGTTCAAATCGCCAAATGAAATCAAGACATTTGGTCGGGTCATTCGATTGCTTAATTCTATCCGTTATAAAAATGGCAGCATAGATATGTCATGCGAATTTGCGCGATGCTTAAACAAACATGTGTCTGAATATCCAAATGACGCAGCGTCAATCAACTGGAGCGGTATGCAATCAAACGCACAGGAAACACAGTCCTCTATCAATGAAGTGCTTTCTACGCGTTTGCAGTTGTGGGCAACAACTGACCTCGACGCCATTACGTCAACAGACGAAATGGATTTTGACAGCGTAGGTAAGGAAAAAACAGCTATTTTCCTGATTATTCCTGCCGCCAGAAATACCTATAAGGTTGTAAGCAATATCTTTTATTCACAGCTGTTTGAGCGCCTTATGAGAGTAGCAGACAGCAAGTATAACGGCTGCTTGCCAAAACTGGTGAACTTTGAACTTGACGAGTTTGCCAATATTGGCGAGATACCGACGTTTAATGAAATTCTTGCAGTAGCGCGAAGCTACAATATCAGAATTTGTATTGTGTTGCAAGGCTTGTCTCAGTTAAAGGCGATTTATGAGAAAACATACGACAGTATTATCGGTAACTGTGATACGTTTACTCTGTTGGGTTCAAAGGATAAAGAAACGCTGGACTATGTTTCTGATAAGCTCGGAAAAATTACCGCGCGCAACGATAGCCGTTCTTTTAACCGCGCAAGTATGCAGGGTGGCGGCGGTCAGGATACCGAAGCTGTTGCAGAACGTCCGTTGCTCTATCCCGACGAAATCAAAGCCGCGATTAAGCCGAAGGGCGAATCCAAAGTTTACGGCGGCAATACAATTATTTTCGTGGGTTATGAATACCCCATGTTTCTTCCGAAATTTGACACAGTCAATCACCCGCTTTTTGCGCAATGTGGTTCAAAGTATGAGGGCTATGTCCAAAACTGTACGTATGTTGAAGAAGAATATGCGCCGGTTTGGGAACAGCGGCTCATTGCTTACCAAAAAATGTATGATGAATACACAGAAGCGGAGCAAGCCAGCCAGCAGGAATTTGCCGCACGATCAGAAGCGGAGGAGCAAGCGGAACAGGAACGTCTGGAGCAAGCGTTTGCGGCGTCCAATCCTGTTCAGCCGCCGGAGCTTGAACCAACAGAAGAAGAATATTCAACGTATGCAGAAAATGCTGACAGAGAGGACTATGAGCCTGTAGATGACTTTGACGATGAAGCGGACGAGGAATTCAACGACGTAGCGCCTTTTGTCAATGAAATGATAGCTATGATGGGAGATGATGACTAATGAAAAAGGTGAATAAGAAAACCTTGGAAAAAATATGCAGAGAGATTTTTGACGGATTCAGCCAGAGCATTATCCTCGGTTGCAGGAAGGTTATAGAGGTGTCTGATGTGCTAAAAGATACGCCTGAAAATGAAATGTTCAAAAAAGGTGCGGCAGAACGCCTTGAACGGCTGATGGGTTATTGCTTTGCGCAGGAACAGCCGATATCTTCGCCAATTCTTATTCGTATTCTGCGTGAGTCCGAAACAGACAAGGAAATTATGAACGCGCTTCAATATGATTACTCAGTTGAGTACGAGCGTTCTGTCAACGAGGTCGTTTATGCTTGCTTAAACTTCTTTTGTGTAATTGGAGAAAGTGTGTCTGAACAGGAGGTAATGTAAATTGCCAACGGTTGATGAAACCTACCAAACTATGTTTGGTATGGGGCGAATGAACCCTATGACCATGCTTCAAATCTTTCGGGAAATCAATTCGATACTAAGCATGTTTAAGTCAAGGTCAGGTCGTTCCGGTGATACTGATAGCTTCCAAAATTTCACCGGTCAGCATACTGACATAGCTTTTGTCGCTGAAAACGGTAAGCTGAATGCTTCGGAGATTGAAAAGATTCCGGACAAGCAGCTCAGAGAAAATGTTCAAAAGAGCTTTTCGGAAGCCGTTCAGGACGGATACCTTGATTTTGACTCTCAAACAAGGGATTTCACACTAACGCAAAAGGGCATGGAGCATATCAATTCCGAAGCCTTTATGACGCAATTTGAAAAAGACCAGAGAGGTCAGATTGCAAGCAACAAGGCAGAGGTCAAGTTAAGAGGGAATGAATCGGATTTGAATGTGTTTCGCTTCACAGATTCTATTAACCTCCAGTCAATTGCAAGCGCCTATCCGGCTGAGTCTGAGCGTATCCTGAAGTATTTTAAGGAATGTGAGAAATACGGTTTTGTTCATGTTTCCTCTGATGGTGTCGCAACGCCGACGGAAAAGTGCTTAGCGTATTTGGAGCAAAATCCTATGGAGGATTTTGAAGTCAGAAAAGTCTTGCCTGATAATCTTGAACAGATTGCCGATAGAGTCATTGAACGTCAGGTAGAGAATTTCTATGATTATGAACACAATGGCAAAATCAATGCAGAACTAAAAGCGAAAGGTGCTGTGGAATACAAGAATATCACATCAGAACAAGCTGAATACTTGCGGAGTATTAAGGATAAGCAAGGTCTGAGATTCGCAATTTTTGACGCAGTGCCGGACACCGGCAACAAAGTTAAGATTGGCGGTTATAATATAGTCTTTGCAAAATCTGATTCTGACAAATTCTCAAAGCTGCTCACTGATTTGGAAAGCAGAAAACAGAGAGAGCAGATACCAAAGCAAAGAATACGAGAAACTCCGCATAATGCGTTAGAGAATACGTTTGAAAACGTGGCGCTCGGCGCAGAAACCGCCCAAAAAGCAGTTGATTTTGTTTCGGGCAATTCTACCGGTACAGACGCAGCCGCAGAAAGCGCGAGAATGGCTGCCCAACAGGGAGCAAATCATCTTCGCATGATGGCTGAAAGAAAAGCCAGAGAACAGGCTGCAAAAAGAGCTGCCGCAAGCGCTTCGGCAAAAGCTGCCGCCAAAGCCGGAACCACTGCTGCCGCCGGAGCCGCGTCAATGGGTATCGGCGCAGCTGTTTCGGTTGTCATTGACTTGACAGCAAAAGGAGCAAATACGCTCACAAATCTTAATACACAAACCCACCGTCAAACTATACAACGGCGCGGCTAATCAGTTAAAAAGAGTTGTTCCATCGAACAGCTCCTTTTTTATATCATTTTTTAGGAGGTCTTTCAAAATGAAAGCAACAAATTTTATTCAGAAGCAGAAAAAGAAAGTGATTACAGCGGTGACAGCGTTGAACGTCGCTGCATTGTCGGTAACACAGGCGTTTGCCGCACCGCCGACCGGCGTAGACACGACTGCATACAGCGGTCTTATTGACATCGTGTTTTGGGTCGCTACGATTGCGATCGCAGCGGGCGGCGGTATTCCTTCTCTGATTAAACTTGTTCAGGGGCAGGCTGACGAAGATCCGCGCGGTCGTAATGCCGGTATTGCCGGTCTTGTTATCACCGGTGCCGTTATCGGTGCAGCTGCGGCAATTAAACTTCTCTTGTTTTGATGTATTCGATAGGCGGCGCAGACCTTCAGCTGCGCCGCCGTGGAGGTCAATATGCAAAAAAATCTTCATTTATTGAAGCAGGAAAAACGCAACAAACGCTTGTGCAAATGGCTTTCCGTTGTAATGGTTATTCTTATGTTGTTTTCATCAGCACTGTTGAGTGTTTCGGCAGCATATAACTCATGGGGGTTGGATACCTCACAGGCAGATATAGATTACTTCTACGCTGTGGGATATGGCGGTTCCCCTTATCCTGCGTGGTCGGTTATCCGTCAAAAGTGTTTTAACAGATGTCATGATCTAGTCAATGCTTTTAATCGGTGTGTGGTTGATACGAATGAAAACTTTAACATGATTGCGGAATTGGAGTATTGTTACAGTAACGGTTGCAGCAACGAAGCAGCGGATATAGGTAACCGCTGGAACATCTTAAAGGCAAATATTAACGACCTTGTGGAAGAAACAAGTCAGTTGGTGGGACATTCCGGCTCTTTGCCAACAGTGAACGGAGCAGCAGTTACGACAGAGCAATATCAAAATCTGTTCAATGAAATTACGAAACAATATGACGTGCTGAATTCGCTGATGGAAGAAATTCGGTCGTTGTATTCTTATGCAAAAACAGCGCAGAATGTTTCAACGGGGAACTTACTGAATAACTCAACTTCACTTGTTAATAAGCTGTGGTCTCTGCTCGGCGGCATGATAATAGAATTTGGAACCGGAAACGGTTCAACCGGCAGCGTCATGGGAATAGCAGTGTCGAGTTACAGCATTCAGCAGGCTGCCAATGCGCTCTCAGCAATCCTCAAGACGTTTGCCTATGCGGTGGCAGTTATACTTTTTGGAGTTAATATTACAACGACGTCGCTTCAAAATGAAATCCTGACACTTCGAGGTGGAATCAAGGTGTTTGCCAGAGTCATACTTGTGAAATTCTGGATTGATTTGGCGATACCGATCTGTATTTATGTTCTGAATATCATCAACAGTCTTACAAATCAAATTATGGCACAACTGAATGTGACTACGCCCGGCGACGTGTTTTCCGGCAGCTTTTCCTATAACCCTTCTGCGGGGACAGGCGGTTTCTTTAACGTGGTTGTCGGCTACTTGAAGGCGATGGTAGAATTTCTTTCTTCGATCGCGTTTGGTTCACCTTTGATTATATTGCTTATTGTTATGATGGTTTGTGTAGTGATTGTCATGGTTAAGCTAGTTGCAAGAGTGCTTGAACTGACATGTTTGGTCGCTGTTGCACCTGTCTTTTTCGCTACGTTGGTTGGCGAAGAATCAAAACGATATTTCAGAAAATTCTTCTCGGCATTTCTTTCAACGGCGGCATATATCATCTTTGTAGCAATCACTTATGCGGTCGCAACAAAGTGGGTAGCGAATAGCACACCGGCAACCTTTTCTTCTCCGTTCATGGCAGCTAATGTTGTCGTCAATTTCATCAATGTGCTGCCGCGAGCAATTATTATCATTGCATGTTGCAGAGTGGTAGTCAAACCGCCGCGCGTATTAACATCGCTGATTGACGCATAAGGAGACAAATATGAGAAAAGTGAAGATTACAAAACAACAAACTATCAATCCCAAAGCGGTTTTTATGGGGCTATCCATCAAGCAAATCGTGGTTATGGGCAGCGGAATAGCGCTTGCTCTCGCTGTAGTAGGGCTATTCATTTTCGTATGGGGAATTGATGTCAATCTGACTATGGGCGTGGTTTTTGTTATCCTGCTTGTCTTTGTAGGACTAGCCGTCGTTCGCATTAACGGAAACAACCTGTTCAAATGGGTTTATTCCATGATGAAGTCACCCATTTACAGACCGTATGAAAGTAAAGGAGCTTTAGATACCTATGCTAAAGAAGAAAAAGAACAGTAGAATCGTCATGGTTGACGAGCAAAAGCAAAAGGAAGGCGGCTTTCGCAAGGCGAAAACAAAGGCGCGTACCGCGCAGGATACAGTGCCGTTTGAAGAATGCTACGAAAACGGCTTATTTCGGACTGGCGAGACGTTTAGCATAATGCTTTCCTTTGAGAACGCTGATTACAAGGTCATGCGTGAAAACGAGAAGGATACTTTTTACCAAAAGTATATTCACTTACTCAATACCTTGCCGCAGGATATTCATTATCAGGAACTGATAATGAATTATCCCACTGACCGAAAACAGCTTGAAAATGCGATTGTTCCTAAAGATAATGGTCGTCAGATTTGTAGCCGAGCGGTTTACCGCGATTATTGTCATGTCATGGAACGTCTGATTGATCAAGCAGCAGTGCAGTCTTGCGAACAGGTCATTGTCGCCGCTATGTCCTTTACGCCAAAAACAAAACTTGATAATGTCGCTGTCCTTTTCAAATACTTCAAAGCGTTACAGGATGAAGCGCTCAATTTCGGCGTAAAAGTGACACAGATAATGCCGCCGGAAGCGTTTGCAAAGCTGCACCATATTTATCACATGAGCGACAAAGAATCCTTCCTCATGCCGACTAATTATCTGCAAGCTGATGTAAATCTCAAGGACTACATTGTGCCGTCGTCCTTTACCTTCAAATCAAAATATATTGAAACCGGCTCTGCGTACTCCAGTGTTATGTTTGTGCGGAGATTCTCGTATGAGTGTGACGACGAGTTTGTTACCGACTTGTTAGATAACACCTATGATATAGCGGTCAGCAAACATCTTGTCCGCATGGATAAGACCGACGCGCTGAAAATCCTGAAACGTCAGTTGGATGACCATGAAGCCCGTATGGAAAAACGGCGTGAACTGAACGCCAAACGCGGCGGTGAATATATTCCGTTTAACCTTCGTCAAAGAGAGAAGGAAATAATGGAATTACAGGAAAAACTCGGCGGCAGCAACTGTGATCTATTCACGTTTGCTATGTACGTGTATGTTTCGGCAAACAGTCTGGAGGAATTGAACGACCTGAAAGACTACATAAAGCAGGTTGCGCTGCGACATCAGGTTGTGGTAGATGTTCTGACCGGAGTTCCGCAGCAGGAAGCAGGGTTGCAGAATATTTTGCCGTTTGCCAATCCGTCAAAGACGAAAGACGGAAGTCTGCTTGGTCAGCCGTTTTATTTGCCTTCTGATGAAGTCGGTAACTTTATCCCCTTTTGTTATCGAAATAATATCAATCCGTCCGGTCTGATTTATGGCATAAATCTGATAACAAACACGCCGATTATTATTGACCGCACTGACGAGTTGAACGCTAACGGCTTCTTTTTGGGTACGTCAGGGTCGGGCAAATCGGTGTTTACAAAATCGGAGTTCTTTGCGGCTGCCCTGAAATATACCAACGACGAATTTATTATCATTGACCCAGAAAACGAGTACCGACCGCTCGCCGTTGCAGGCAACGGTTCCGCGCCGCCGTTCGACGCGGAGATAATAAAGCTCTCTCCGAACACAGATACATATATCAATATCTTTGACACCGATATGACGTATTCTGAGGAAGGTGCGTCGGCGGTACAGATGAAGGTTGATTTTATCATAACCTTCTGCGAGGTCGTCAAAGGCTCTGAACTGACAGCAAAAGAGCGCTCTATTATCGACCGCTGTACAAAAATGGTTTATCGCGAGTATGTTTTGTCCAATGGCGAAAAAAGCAAGTTGCCAAATCTCAATGACTTCTATGAACTGCTTTCCCAACAGGAAGAAAAAGAAGCCGCTGATCTTGCGCTTGTGCTTGAATCCTATGTTACCGGCTCCTTCAATATCTTTGCGCATGATACAAATATTCAATATAACAAGAAATTTATCATTTTTGATATATTCGAGATGGGCAATCAGTTACAGACAGTTGGTTTGATGGTTCTGCTTGAAATGCTGTGGCAGCGCGTTATTCAGAACAAACTGCGTGGCGTGAGAACATGGGTCTGGACAGACGAGTTTTCTATCATGTTTAATGACGACTCAACCGGCATTTTCCGTACTGGCGACTTTTTCGAGAAGGTCTACAAACGTATCAGAAAGCACGGCGGCGTAGCAACCGGAGCGACGCAAAATATCAATGAGGTAATCAAATCCAATCAGGCTATGAATATGTTGCAGAATTCCGAGTTTCTTGTTTTTCTTGCTCAGAAGGAGGACGATTTGGAGATTATCAAAAGCCGGTTTAGACTGTCGGAAAACCAAGCTAAATATCTGGATATAGACGAGCCGGGCAAAGGTCTGATAAAGTGCGGAAAGCGTATTATCCCGTTTAGCAATCTTATTCCCAATGATACGCTGATGTATCAAATATGTACGACGAAGTTTAAGGATATACAGGAACGCATTAAGGCAGGTGGTGTAAATGAATCTGCTTATCGTAGCTGATAAATCAGAAATCAAATCTTATCAGACAGTCATCAAAAATGTTCCAAATCTTTCAGTTTTAGGAACGGTTACACGAATCAATACTGATTTTGTTGAAGAATTGCAAAGTAAGTATAATCCACACGC
>JBGVFW010000166.1:0-17110 GCA_045121315.1 Eubacteriales bacterium | reverse complement strand
ACCGCGTCGCGGGTCCGTTAAATGCAAACTTTAGCTAAAACGCGTGAGAATTTTTTATAAATTTTGATATATCAGCACGCGATTTTATCTCGGTCAAACGGTGTATCAAAAATTTTTATGCCATACGAATAGCTAACCGAGATATCGATGCACCATGGTGCGCCGCGCGTCCTTGTGCGCTCACATTGCTCAGTTCATACGGGTGGGTATATTAGTTGAGATGAATTGTTCGGGCGTTCGCACCGTGAGCGCACGCCGATAAAGCAAAGGTTTTTTTCTCTTTTTGCAACTTTTTCTCGAAAGCAAGAAAAAGTTGAATATAATAAAATTTAATACAAAACCTCTCACGTCAAACACAGTTTGACGTGAGAGGCGGAGCCATTGACTTTTATGTCACTATATGATATCATATATATAACAATGACATTGAAAGGAATGTATCGAATATGGGAAGAATGCTTGGCGCGTTTGACGACAGTGACGAACTCGACCGTCCCGACCTTAATAAATGCCCCGATTGCGAGTGCTTTTTTGCACAGGAAACTTGTCCTCTTTGCGGCAAGGTCTGCCCGGAGGAAATGCGTGCGGGCAACCGCAAGCCCATCAAAAAGAGCAAGCGCAGGAGTTCAGGCGGCTCCGGAAGAGTAACGTTTGTCGCTTGGTACCACAGCTGGTGGTTTATGATACTTATGATGTTCGTTTTCCCGATTGCGGGTCTGGTGCTTTTAATAACAAGCCCGTATAAAGGAAAAACGAAGACGATTTCTGTCATTTTAGCGGTGATATATTTCTTGTTGTCCAATTTTGGCATAGGAAATGTGATATTGTCGCGCGTGATGGGCAATTTCAATGAGCCTGTGGATACTTCGCTTTCGCGCGAAGAATACGTTGCTGCCTGCGAGGTCGTGTCTGCCGAGGATTTTTACCGCTCCGCTCAGGATTACAAGGGCAAATTTGTTTCCATGACGCTCATCGTCGAGAAAAAAATAGCGGATTATGATGCTTATTACAACGGTGAGGCTTACGATTCTTATTATATCTGCCATGATGAAAACGGTTCGGAATACGAGATATTGGTGCGTGACTGCATACAGGATAAAGCGCAGAACTTTATTTCGGGCGACGTTATCACCGTATACGGAGAGGGCGCGGGCAATATTACCATTTACGATTTGGAATATACCGGACACAGCTCACCGTGCGTTTATGTGGCGTATGTTGAATAAATTTTACGGGAGGGTTCGACCCTCCCGTTTTAATTTCCTAAGCTTCGGGTATACTATATACGAAAGCAGGTGAAAAAATGGATATTTTGAAAGTTATTTTAACGTCGGTCTTTTCCGTGGCGGCGATCTTTATTATAACGAAGATAATGGGGCATAAGCAGATAGCGCAGCTTGACTTTTTTGATTACGTCACGGGTATCACCGTCGGCTCTATCGCCGCAGAGATGGCAACTGACCTGGAGGAGCCGTGGAAGCCGTTTATTGCGATGGCGGTTTACGGAGCGGTTTCTGTGTGCTTGAGTAAACTCGCGAACAAACTTCCAAAAGCACGTAAGTTTATCAACGGTACGCCGACCATACTTATGAACAATGGCAAGCTCTACCGCGAAAACATGAAAAAAGCGAAGCTCGATTTAAGCGAATTCATGGTCATGTGCCGTCAAGAGGGGTATTTCGACATTTCGGAGATTCAAACGGCGGTTTTTGAATATAACGGCAAGTTGACTATCTTGCCTGCGAGCGAAAAACGTCCCGCTACGCCGAGTGATCTGGGGATATCTCCACAAAAAGCGAGCATTTCCGCGGAGGTCATTATGGATGGGCGCATAATGGGCGAAAATCTTTCACGTATGGGGCTTGACGAAAAATGGCTTCACAAGCGCATAAAAGAGCAGGGGTACGGAAGCGAGAGCGAGATATATCTTGGCCTTTGCGATGAGGAAAAAAATCTATCTCTTTACGCAAAAAAAGTATGATCTAAAAAATTTAAAAAAAGTATTGACATTTTCGCGTTTATATACTATAATAAAACCATGGTTAGCAACTGCTAACTTTGTCGATTTGTCGAGTTAGTGCCGCTAACCGTTTAAAATCCCGTGGGGTTAGCGGCGGCTAACCCGAAGAACGAACTTACATATTATATTGCTATACAGGTTATGCCATAAAATAGAACCAAAACAAAAGGGCACGGGATTTTATTCCGTGCTTTTTTGTTTAAAAATACATTCAAGGAGGAAACATTATGCTTATGATTTTGAATTTTATTTTTGTAACACTTTTGGTCGGAGGCATTTACGCCCTCCTTGCCGCAACGAAAAGAAAGCTCAAAAATCTTTCGCACCGCAATGTTAAAATGGCTAACGAGTCTTGATATATTCATATTTTTTTCATTTCCCTCCGAACAGCCGAGTGATTTACGCTCGGCGGCGAAAATCCCTCTTATTATTAAGAGGGATTTTTGTACCTTTGCAGGAAAATACTCTTAAGCCGATTTATTATCTCGCTCGTAATGACTTTGGTAAACATTGTACATTTGTATATCTATAATATCATAAAATTTAGTTAAATATATAAACTTTTGATGTTGACAAAGGATTTTTACGGTGGTATAATTATTTGCATCAAATTAAAATAAATAAGGAGATTTTTCTAATGGAAAAAGTTCTTAACGTAATTGAACAGATTTGGGCTATCAGTCTTGTTCAGTTCATCGTATACCTTCTTATCGCTTTCGTTGCAGCAGCTATTTCCAAATTTTTGGTAACAAAGCTTCTCAAACTCGTTAAGCTCGACAAAAAACTTGACAAATGGGGCGTAAATGAAGGTCAGGTCGGTACATCTATGTCCTTTGTAGGTAAGCTTGTTTATATAATCGTATTCTTGCTTTTCCTCCCCTCCGCACTCAATGCCCTCGGTATCACAAGCGCATATGCACCTATCAATAACTTTGTTTCTTCATTCATTGATTACCTTCCCAAGATAATCGCAGCAGGCATCCTTCTTTATGTTGGTATTTTCGTTGCTATTATTCTGGGTCAGGTTGTTTCCGTTCTTCTTAAGAAGACAAAGATCGATAGCTTCGCTCAGAGAAATGACGAAGAAAAACAGGCAGTTCTTCTTTCTGATATCCTCGTTAAGATACTCATGGCTGTTATCATTCTCATCACACTCGTTCAGGCGTTCATCGTTCTCGATATTGAAGCAATTTCTGCTCCTGCACTTGAGATCGTTAACGCTATCTTCGGCGCTATCCCTTCCATCATCCTCGCAGTTGTAGTTATCTCCTGCGGCCTTCTCGTTACAAACATCGTTTGCGGTCTTCTCTGCAACATTCTTATCGGCGTTAACTTTGACGGCATGGTTAAGAACATCGTTCCCCAGCTCAAAGCTTCCGCTACAAAGATCGTTGTAAACATCGTAAGAGTTGTTATCATCCTTTTCGTTGTTGCACAGGGTATCGAGGTTCTTAACCTTTCTATCCTCACAATGATCGTTACAGCTATTGTTGCATACCTTCCCTTGGTTGTTAAGTCCGCTATCATTGTTGCAGTTGCATTTATCGGCGCTTCCTTGCTCGAATCCTTCATCACAAAGAACGCTCCTAAAGCAACGGCTGTTGCTAAGATTGCAAAAGTTGCTATCTTCACAGTTGCAGGCTTCATGATCCTCAGCCAGCTTGAGATCGCTTCTACGATCGTTAACACAGCTTTCGTTATTGCTCTCGCTGCTATCGCTGTTTCCTTTGCTCTCGCATTTGGTCTTGGCGGCAGAGATTTTGCTAAGAAAACTCTCGACAGAGTTGACGAAAAGATCGAGCAGAGCAAATCCGACGAAGAAAGTAAGTAATTGACGATAATACAAAAGGCGGTTCGAAAGATTAGTCCTCTTAAGGACAGTTTTAGCAATAGAATAGCTGTTAAATTTTCGATTACAGCCGGATGCTCCCTTGCACAAAGGGAGCTGTCAGTGAAGCTGACAGAGGGATTGTATTTTATGCAATTGGAACTTTTACAATCCCTCCGTCGCAGCTACACCGTGCCACCTCCCTTTTCCCACAAGGGAGGTTTTTTGTTAGCCTTGAATGAGCACTTATTTACCACCAATGGCGGCAACGAAAGAATAAGAGTATATATAGAATTTTCTGCATATACTCTTTTGTGTTGCGGTATGCTAAAAATTTTATTGACAAAGCTCATTTTTACCGATATAATTGAATTATCTATATATGGAGGTTGACAATATGAAAAACAAAAACATTGCTTTGTCGTCAAACGAAGCGAAATATAAAAATGCGAGGATTTCGCTTTTGACGATCGTAATACTTTCCGCAGTTAACTTGTTCAGCATCGTTTTTTCGGATTCTTATTTCCTTTTTTCCGCGTATTTGCCCCAGATTTTGATATATTCGGGTTATGACCTTTATTCTCAAAGCGGTATGCAGGAATATTTGATCGTTGCAATGGTCTTTGCCGCAATCGTTATCATTCCTTATCTGCTTGCCTTTATTTTCTCCAAAAAGCGCGTCGGTTGGTTAGTAGCCGCGCTTGTAATGTTCTCTCTTGATTCGATTTTGTTCCTTTGGGATTTTATTTACTTGATATCGGCGGGATATTTTGACGGTATTTTAGACCTTATCATTCGCATTTGGGCGATAGGTTCACTCATTCTCGGCGTGAGATACGGTTTCCTTGCGAAAAAAGAAGCGGCAACTGCTCACGAAGAAGCGTCTGACACGCTTTCCGCAGACCAAGGCGAAGAATACGCCGTGCAGGAAACGCGTACTGTGACGGTTACACGCAAAAAAGCTTATGCGGGCTGCGCAGTTGCGGTGGTTTGCCACATAAACGGCAGAGAAGTTTGCACGCTCAAAAACGGCGAAACGAAGAGCTTCGCCGCGCCTGTCGGAGAATTCACGCTTTCCGCTTCACTTTCCAACGGTTTTGGCGCTGGCGAGATAGTCGTTCCGCCCGTTGTGAGAATGGAATATGATTTGAAGGTAAAAATGGGCTTGGCTGCAAGCAAGATAGTTATAACTCCCACAGAAGGATTTTAAAACCCAAAAACACCGAAGCCTGATATGCACCCCAAAAGTTAGACAGACTTTTGGAGGTGCATATTTTTATCGATAACATTGACGCCGTTTTGAAATTAAAAAAGGAAAGTAAATAAAACAGTAAATAAAGTAGATTTTTAAGGAGCAATAATATGTTTGAATATTTTAAAAGCATCATCGATCAGGATACAAGCGCGGTCGTGGTGTGCGATACGGATCACAAGATCATTTATGTGAATCCCGCCGCGTGCAAAAGCTATGAAAAATACGGCGGCGCGGATCTCTTGGGCAGAAGCCTGCTCGATTGCCATAACGACAAGTCAAAAGAGCTTATAATAAAAGTTTTGGATTGGTTTTGCGTGAGCAAAGAGCACAACATAGTACACACATATTTCAATGAAAAGCAGAACAAGGACGTTTACATGGTAGCCTTGCGCGGAGAAAACGGCGAGCTTATCGGATATTACGAAAAGCACGAATACCGCGATCGCGACATAACGCCGTTTTATTGCTTTAAATAAAAACGTAGGAGCGCTTTTCCTAAATTTGATTAAAATAATTTTTAGAAAGTGAGAAATAATTATGCGTAAAAATTTTGGTGCAAAACCTCTGCTCTATCCCATGCCCGTTTTTATTATTGCGGCTTATGATGAAACCGGAGTTCCAAACGCCATGAATGCGGCCTGGGGAGGCATCAGCGAGGAAAACGAAATTTCCATCTGTATCAGCGAAAACCACAAGACCACAAAAAATATTCTCGTGCGCGGCGCATTCACTGTCAGCATGGCGACGGCGGATTTTGTTGCCGAATGTGATTACGTGGGCATTGCTTCGGGCAATAAGGTGCCGAATAAACTTGAAAAATGCGGTTTCCATACCGTAAAGAGTGAGTTTGTGGACGCGCCTGTCATCGCAGAACTTCCCATGGCGGTTGAATGTAGGCTCAAAAGCTACGACGAAGACTCTTGCCGCCTTGTTGGCGAGATAGTAAATGTTTGCGCAGACGAAAGCGTGCTGACAAACGGTAAGATCGACCCGATGAAGCTACGCCCCATAATCTATGACAGCGCAAACCATGCATACCACGTTATCGGAGAAAAGGTCGGAAACGCTTTTTCCGACGGCAAAAAGATAAGATAAAAACGTTTCAGAGCGCGGAAATGTAATATATGCGAAAAAACACGATGATGAGTTTTTTCTCATCATCGTGTTTTTTCTGCGAGTTTTCGCACAAAATCGGTTATTTCGTTGCCGACTTTTGTAACTTCGTCCTCAAATTCCTTGGGTGTCATACGTAAAATTCTCGAATGTACCGCGGCATACTGCACAAGTCGGTCCCCTGTGACAACGCGAATACTGTAATCGGGTCCGAGTTCATGCATCATTTTTTCGATAAATGCATCCGCAGTCTGATCCTGCTTTGTGAATACAACGCGCAAGTTGTTCTGCTCAAAATCCGATCCTTTGCCGTCTTTTACGAGGTACGCGTCGAATACAAGTGTTATACTGGTTTTCGTATACGCGGAGTAATTTATCAAAATATCTTCCAGCATCCGTCGAGCGTCTTCAAGCCTTTCCTTGGCGAGCTCCTTCAAATTTTCCCATGCGTAGATGACGTTATAACCGTCTATTATTATGAGGTGTTTTTGCGGTTTCGCCGCTTTTTTCTTCGGTCTTTCGCTTTTTGCGGCGGTCACGATTTTCGGCTCGCTGTACCGCCGCGGCTTTTCGGGGCCGAACACGCGCAGCATTATCGCTTCGAGCTCCTCCTCGTCAAGGCGATATTTTCTGGCAAGTCCTGCGGCTTTCGGAATCATGGTTTGCGAAGCAGGGGAAAGCGCGGCGCTTGCATCAAGGTGCTTGTAACTATCTACCTCGTTCCACGGCACGACAAATCCCGCACCGTGCGCGCAGAACACAGAATGAGGCGTGTTTTCAATATCCGCTTCGGGGTCGTAGTCTGCGGCTGCGACGATCTCGTCTTGATCATGGCATGGTTCATACCCGTCGGACGTGCAGAAAAGTCTGCCTTGCCCGCGTGTATATGCGATAAGCTCGCGCGCATAACCGTGAAGTTCGGAAACGGGCGCTCTGCCACAGATGACGGTAAATTCCACGTCGGAGGCTTCAACCTCAAATTCCGCAAACTTTGTCTGTAGATCTGCCATGGCGCGCCCGACGTTTGTACTTGGCACTTCCAACCGGAATTTGTAATACGGTTCAAGCAAAATACAGCCTGCTTTCATAAGTCCGTGGCGGATGGCGCGGAGCGTTGCTTCGCGGAAATCCCCGCCCTCTGTGTGCTTTAGGTGAGCCTTGCCCGCGACGAGCGTTATTTTTGTGTCCGTCAGAGCGGCGCCTATTAAAATGCCGCGGTGGGATTTTTCATAGAGATGAGATAAGATGAGTCTTTGCCAGTTTGTGTCAAGCGTGTTTTCGGGAACGTTACTGTCAAATATGAGTCCTGTTCCTTTGGGCTGAGGTTCGAGCAAAAGATGAACTTCGGCGTAATGGCGCAAGGGTTCAAAATGACCGACGCCGATGGTTTTGCCTGCGATTTGCTCTTTGTACAGGATACTGCCTGTGTCGAATTCGCAGTTGATGGAAAAACGCTCAAGTATCAGCCTTTTGAGCAGGTCTATCTGAATGTCGCCCATGAGCCGCGCTTCGATCTGACGCAGTTCGTCGTTCCAATAGAGGTGGAGCGACGGTTCCTCCTCTTCAAGCTCTTTTAGTTTGAGAAAGTAAATGCCGAGGTCACATTCCGGCGGCAAATTTATTCGGTATGAAAGCACGGGCTCAAGCACGGGCTTGCAGGAGTCTATCTCAAGCCCCAAGCCTTGCCCGACGTAAGTTGCGGAAAGTCCGCTGACAGCACAGATCTCGCCCGCTGATGCGGAATCGACCTGCTCGAACTTTTCGCCGGAGTAAAGTCTTATACCGTTTACTTTTTCTGAGAATTTTGTGCCGTCCGAGGCAATATAGCAAAGTTCATCGCGCGCGGTGAGCGTTCCACTCGTGATCTTCAGATATGTAAGTCTTGTTCCGGCGGCGCGGGCTATTTTATATACCTTTGCACCGAACTTTTCGCCCTCATAAACCGGAGCGAGAGTGTATTTATCTATCGTGTCGAGCAAAAAGTCTACCCCGACCATTTTGAGCGCCGAGCCGAAAACGCAAGGGAAGAGCTTGCGCTCGCTTATAAGTTGTGCGATCTCTTCGTTCCCGATGGGGGTTTCCGAAAGGAAACTTTCCAAAAAATCTTCATGGATAAGCGCGAGCTTTTCGTCAAGCTCGGCTTTATTTTGGCTTTCGTGAAAAGCGACGCAGGCGGGAGAGAGCGCTTTTGCGATATCCGCTTCAAGCTCGTCTTTAAGCTTTATTGCAATATCGGTCTTGTTCACGAAAATGAACGTGGGTACGCCGTAAAATTCAAGTAGCTGCCAAAGGGTACGCGTGTGGTTCTGCACGCCGTCGGACGCGCTTATTACAAGAATAGCGTAATCGAGCAGCGCAAGCGTACGTTCTGTTTCCGCAGAAAAATCGACGTGACCGGGAGTGTCAAGAAGAATAAGATCGCAGTTTTCGCTTGAAAAACGCGCTTGCTTTGAGAAAATGGTGATGCCGCGTTCGCGTTCTACCGTATACGTGTCGAGATACGTGTTTTTGTGATCCACTCGCCCAAGCTTTCTTATCTTGCCCGAAATGTAGAGCAGAGCCTCCGACAGGGTCGTTTTCCCCGCGTCCACATGCGCCAATATCCCTATTGTAAGCTTCTTTCTCATACGCGCCTCCTTTTGAAAAAATGTTATAAACATTGTACCATGAAGATGTGAACATTTCAACATTCAAATGGAAATAGGTAATCGTTAAAACACGATTGCCGGTTTTTGTTGACAAATATAATAAAGTATGATATAATAGTCAGGTTAGCGGGTGCTAACCGATTTTGGCAGCATCCGTTTATTTAAATAGCTCGGTTAGCGGATGCTAACTTGCCGATGGAGGTAACAATGGCACTTGTAGAATTTCAAAACGTAACCCGTGTATATAAAACCGGAGATCATGAGCAAAAGGCGCTTGACGGCGTTGATATGACATTGGAGGAAGGCAAATTTGTTGTTATTCTCGGCCCCAGCGGAGCGGGAAAGAGTACGCTCCTCAATTTGCTCGGCGGACTTGACAGCCCAACGAGCGGAACTATAAAGGTAAACGGGAAAGATATATCCACGCTTTCGAACAACGAGCTTGCCGATTACCGCGCGTCGACGGTAGGGTTTGTATTTCAGTTTTACAACCTTATCCCCACGCTTACGGTCAAGGAAAACGTGGCTCTTGTAAAGGAGATCGCGCCGAATGCGCTTCCCGCGGAAAAAATGCTTTCCGAAGTTGGTCTTTCAGACCATCTAAACAACTTCCCATCGGAGCTTTCAGGCGGCGAACAACAGCGCGTGTCCATTGCCCGTGCTCTTGCCAAGAACCCAAAAATATTGCTCTGCGACGAGCCGACGGGCGCGCTTGATTCCGAAACGGGCGTGCTTGTGCTGAAATTGCTTCTCTCTATGGCGAAGAACTACGGCAAGACAATCGTCATCGTTACACACAACCAAAACATTGCGAAGATACGGAGAAACAACATGGTAAAAGAACTAATGCACGATCCCATCTTCCTTGCAGGGAAGTCAGAGATCGCAACAAAGGATGATTTGCAGGTCGCACAGAACTTGCTGGATACGCTGATGGCGCACAAGGAAAGCTGTGTCGGCATGGCAGCGAATATGATAGGCGTGCGTAAGCGCATCATCGCATTTCTTGATGAAAGCGGACGAGCCCCTACGTATACTGTGATGCTCAATCCCGAGATCATCAAGAAGGACGGTGTGTACGACACCGAGGAAGGCTGTCTGTCGCTTCTTGGCGGTCCCCGTAAGTGTAAGCGTTATAAGAGCATCAAGGTGCAATATCAGACCTTGGAAATGCAAACACGCACCAAAAACTTCACCGGCTGGACGGCGCAGATCATTCAGCATGAAGTGGATCATTGTAACGGGATTTTAATTTAGGGGTATATAAGTAATTCATATGAAAGATTATGTTGTTTTTTACGGGCCGACTGATGGGGCATCTGGATATGAATTGAGAAATGCAGAGAAGGTAATTCAATCGTTCAACGCAGATACGGAATATACAGACATTAATAGAGTAATTGAACTGTATAATATTAAACAATATTTTGATAACGAGATGTATTTGACATCTTGGAATGAATCAACTAAAAACAAGTATATCGATATTGTTAAAAAGTTTGATAGTGTTATCGGGAAATATTTCTCTCGAGTATTGGGTGAAAACATATATCAATATTTTGAATCCATTAATGTTCATTACCACTATGTCTTTTGGGAAATAATTGACTGTTTTGGCGTTTATAAGCGAATAACATCAGAACAATTCACTGCAATGATAAAGAAAGATCATGTGCTGGTTTATATTTTGCATTGTCCCCAAATTGTTAGAAAATTTGGTAATGAAATTGCAAAAGAATTAACAATCAATATCGAATATGCCGAGACTGTGTTGAATTATTACATAGCAAAGCATACGCGAACTCCGAAAAGAAAAGTATATATTCCCTCGGAATTAACAGCAGAGAACAAGAAGAGTATTCTGAAAAACTATATTGAATGGGAACGAGCTAATCCAAATTATTTGCATTTGATATCTACCTTTAAGAAGAGTGACGATTTTGCTACGGATGATAGAATTCGTTATGCAGCGCATAAAAAATACCAAGAGTATTGGCATAATGAAGCGAATACGCGCAACGTAGTTTGGCATAAATATGGTGCGAGTGTTTCGTTTTATGATGATAGCCAAGATCGGGAGCGACCGGTGAACTCTGAGTGTGAAGAAAATACGCTTGAACTCGCATATGGAACATCTTGGATTAAGGAAAATTTAGATTATCCTACTTTGTTAAACAATTTTATATATTTGTTTGGTTTTGTAGATGAACAATTTAGGTATCAGCATCTTGCTAATCCAGCAAAACTTGGAGTATTGGAGCGAGCATTTGGTGTATCTGGACGAAATGACTATAAGACGGGAATAGATTATCAAGTAAGAAGAATGTCCTCAATTGGTCAAATGACGGGATATTTAAAGCAATTAGAACTGAACAATATCAAACTTGAAAATATTTTCAAATGGTTTTTTGAAACATATCTTGATGATGAATTTGATGCAAAAAGATTTCAATATTTTGTTCCAAGTGAGACGGCTTCTTGGTTAGAAAAAATACTGGTTTTGATAACTCAATTTGATTCTGTTATTAAGCAATTTAGAATCTTTATTGAAGATAAAAAGATTGATAGAGACTTTTTGGAATTTTCATCGGATTACTATAAACTGTCCGATACTCCAAGTATGATTGCGAAAAAATACATATACCCCAAAAGCGATAGAATTAATTCAGCAATGTATATGTTTTTTTCAGATCAGTCATTGTTGTATTATGTGGACGGAGAAAACAAATATAACAATTTGCCTCATATGCTTTTAGAGCGTCATATGAAAGTATCTGATTTTGAGGAATATAATCAACGCGATATTAAGTGGTTGATAAAAGAAGGATTTGCGCTGGTGGACGATCAGCAATATGTGAAAATTAATACGGAGGTAGCATATCTATTAAATGATTTTTTTCAAAACGGAGTGATTTCATATTCCTATTATAAAAATCGAATTCCTTTCATGGTTAACCAAATAGATACTTGGCTTGAATTGGGAGATATTGAATCAAAGCAATCATTATTTACTACGCAAGAACAAGAATTCATTGATTATATGCTCAACGTTCAAAAGTACGATAACGGTCCAGAATTAAGAAATAAGTATGCTCATGGAATATTTCCAGTGGATCCGAAGAAACAAGAGCAGGACTATATTGAACTGTTACGCATAATGGTGCTTATAATCATAAAAATCAATGAAGAGTTTTGCATAGTGAATCCGAATTAACAGTTTGTTTTCTTGTTTATCTCTGGACTTCCTCATCTTTCTGTGGTATATTGTGTGTTACCAAGCAAAGGAGGTAACACGCATGGCAAAGATTACGATTGAAGAGCTGTACCGCGGAGAGAAATACGATATCATGAGCGCGGTGACGGCAAAGGCACTGCAGCTCGGCATTGACGAGCGAACCGAGGAAGGTCGGACGTGGATCGAGATGGAACTCGTCCGTCAGACCGTAATAGCAATTGAACAAATGAAAAAGAACGGTGACTGTATTGCCGAGGGTGAACTCGGAGATGCGGTCACCGTTTCTGTATGAAGGGAGGTGCTGAGGATGGATAAGATATTCAAGCAGCTCTATCCCGGCGTGAAAGAAGAATACCTGGAACGTGCATTTGAAAAGCTGAAAAAGAACGGTTGCCCGGCAGATGAAGATTTAATGGTATGGTTCGGAAAGCTCGTGGCGGCAGAAATCCTTGAGGATGCATTGGGGAACGGTAAGCATGATGAAAACAATTGACGAGCTCTGGTATGGCAACATCTCTCCTTTCGAGCAATGCACGCGCGGTGACAAGCGGCTGAAAGAGCTGCTGAAGCTGGTAGCCAGGAATCGAGAAGAGCTGGATGGCACGCTCACAGATAAGCAGAAGGAAACACTCGAGAAGTTCGAAGATTGCATGAACGAGATGCACAGCATCACCGAGCGCGATGCATTCTCATACGGCTTTCGACTCGGCGTGCAGCTGATGGCTGAAGCCTTCCTTCTGCCGATTGGTGAAGACGAGTAATAAGAACACCCCAAAAATCAAGTGGCCATTTTGACCACTTGATTTTTTACGTATTTCGTACAATCAAG
This sequence comes from Eubacteriales bacterium, assembly GCA_045121315.1. GTDB lineage: Bacteria > Bacillota > Clostridia > Oscillospirales > CAG-272 > UMGS731. The sequence goes on along the minus strand of JBGVFW010000166.1, from coordinate 4,182 downwards.
GTGGGCAACATCGTGTAAGTGACATTTGAAGGGGTCTGACCCCCGTTTTTGACGGAATTAGGGCAGGGGTGGTATGTTTACACCCGGAAGTGATTTGTATCTCCAAAACAGGGGTTTGAACCCCACTTTTAGAACCTTGTAGGCGATTTTTGAGCAATAGGTTTACATACATTTGAGGACATAATCTCATGCTTGGTATAATAATTCCCATAAGTTGTTTTGGACTGCAAATCGCCATACCTTTACAAGGATATTTAAGGTAATACATGGTTTAAAACCTGTATCGCAATAATCAAAGAAAAGGCCGATGAGAAATCGAACGAAATCTCATCGGTCATCTTATATCCAAAAAGGATAGTCATAGGTAATTGACAATCACAGAGAAATATGTTATAATAAACACACAGGAAGGCGGTATGGGTATTTAAACGGCCGGACATAAAGCAAGAGTATTTGACCTTGGCTATGCAAGTGGCTTTTGTCAAATGAGAGTGATTTATGTAACGCATTTTAATTACTTGTGCCCGATAGGAGCGCACGGGATACGTGGGCTTTGTCGGGCTATACTTATACCTTCTTGTAGAAATTACTATAAGGAGGTTGTTTTTATTATGAACAACGAAACATTGGAATTTATCCAAGAGCAGCTTGAATACGAATTTGATGAACCTAAGCTTCTAAGACAAGCTTTTACACGCAAGTCCTATTCAGAGGAACACAATGGTGCGTATCACAACGAGGTGCTCGAGTTCTACGGCGATAAAGCACTTGAATTCATCGTTATGAAGAAACTGTCGGAATACTTTGGAGAAAGCACACAGAACGGAAAATACGCCTCTCAAAAGACAGAAGGACAGCTAACGGAAATCAAAAAGAAGTTGGTATGCAAAAAGATGCTTGCACATCGCATTGATATGCTTGACTTCGCGGATTGTCTTTTGATGGGAAGGGGCGATGAAGCACAGAATGCTCAAGATCAGGAGTCTGTAAAAGAGGATCTGTTTGAGGCTATCATTGGTGCGGTGGCGATTGATTGCGGTTGGGATGAAGAAACGCTCGAAGAAGTAGTTGACAGAATGATCGACATAGAATATTATCTTGAAAACGGGTTTCAAGATGATGAAAACTATGTAGATTTGATTCAAACATGGTGCCAAAAAAAATACGGATATCTTCCCGAATACAATATTTACGAGTTGAATGACGGATACGAATGTATTATCAGCTTGTCGAATGAATTCAATGGATTTTCAGGACAGGGATATTCTAAGCGGGAAGCTCGAATGAATGCAGCTCGTGAAGCGTACGAATATTTGGACGAAGAAAACGAACTGATTCTTCCGATAGATGAAGTTGGTGAGCCTGATATCGATAGAGCCATCAATCAGCTTCAGGAACTTTATCAAAAGGGATATATAGATCAACCAAACTATGAATTTTCCGAAGCCTATGATGGGGACGGAAATCCTGTTTGGTATTGTGAATGTTCAGTTGGACGAAAGGCTTGGCATGGATATCATTCTTCGAAGAAGCAAGGTAAAAAATCGGTAGCATATTCAATGTTATGTGATATCCTTAGATTGGAGGAAGGTGATGAGGCTTAAAGAACTAAGAACGGAAAAGGTAGCAACACAAAAGGAAGTTGCAGACTATATTTGTTGTTCTCCGCTGGTGTATTCCCGTTATGAAAGGGGAGAACGTGAACCGGATATTGATACACTTTGCAAATTAGCAGATTATTTCAATGTGACTGTAGACTACATTGTTTGTCGCACAGACAAGAAAGATTAATATACTGAAAGTTGAATAAAACAAGGCCGATGAGGAATCGTAAGAAATCTCATCGGCTATTTTTATGGTGAAGACGATTACTGTTCAATGCTTAAAATATGGTTTGCAATAATCAAAGAAAAGGTGATTTTGAAATAACGAAACAAAAAGTTCTAAAATTCTATTGACAACTCGCAGAGAATATGCTATAATAATAAAACCAAAAGTTCTATAATGCATTGAGGTGTCGTTATGAGAGTGATGAGCGAGGAAAAGCTGAACAAGCTCGCAGAGTTTATCAAGCAGTACGCAAGGGATAACAACGGAGAATCTCCGAGTCTTGCGGATATCATGGATTACATGGGTATGGTCAAGTCTACGGCCTATCGCCATGTGCTGGAGCTTGAAAAGCGCGGTGTGATCTCTTATACTGGAAAGAAAACCTTGTCCTCTCCTCTGCAGCGCAAGATGAATGTGATGTTCCGCAGGATCCCTATCGTGGGCATGATCGTGTGTGGCACCCCCGATGAACAGGAAGAGCACATCACAGGCTATCTCGCCGTACCCGAAGAGTGGATCGATGGCGAGTGCTTTCTCCTTGAGGCATACGGTGACTCGATGGTGGATATCGGCATTGACAAGGGCGACCTCGTGCTTGTCAAGAAGACCGAAACCGCCAATGACGGTGATGTTGTCGTAGCTCTCACCGAGGATGGCAACACTCTCAAGCGTTTGTTCTGGGAAAATGGCAAGCCGAGACTCCACGCGGAGAACAAGACCTACACAGGAAAAATGCTTAACTTCTATCCGAGAGAGCTGACGATACAAGGAATTGCCTTGAAAGTGATCAAGGATATACGTTAAAAAAGAGGTGGTATCTTGAAAATAGAACCTAAGCGTCATCACTATATCCCACAGTTTATCTTGAAGAATTTTTGCTATGATGAGAACAATCATCTGTTATACTTTGATAAAAAAAGTGGAAAAATTTCTTCAGAAGACACTCGAGATGTTTTCATGGTGAAAAATCTATATAGAGATGAAATAAATAATGCAGACAATCCCACGAAGGGAGATATACGCCGACGGTCAACGGTAAGCGTATCGCACGGAATATCTACGCCGATAGTGAGGAAGAGTGCGAGGTAAAGCTTGAGGCGCTTATCAAGGAAATGAAAGCGGAGTTTGGGATTAAGTAAGATCAAGAATTGATATGCGGTAAGCAAAGAAAAGGGAGCATTGCTAATCATTGCTTGCAAATCTTGTGGATGAAATAAAAGAAAAAGCTTTCTAAAACCAACACTAAAGGTAATTATCCTTGCCGATGGTCTATTGTTTGGCAGTTTTATTGATGATATAATAAACAAAAATGACTTGAAAACAATGAATGAGCAAAAAATGTCAAGTAAAATCAAAATTTACTTGACAAATCAAGAATAAAGGTATATAATATTAGCAAAGAATAATTTAGAAAGGAGGACTTGACGATGGGAAGTAGTACTGCTATAAGAAATGCATTAGCACATTATAGAGAAAATGAATTAATACTTGCGAGCAAATTATATCGAATGGAATTGTATGATCAGATAAGCGAAGCTGCATTTTACAAGGCGCTGGAAAGAATGTGTAAATCCGGAGAACTTGTAAAAATTGCAAAAGGAACATATCATTTGCCTAAAGTCAGCAAATACGGAATTGTTCCGCCTTCTGAAAAAGAAATAATATCTGCATTTACTGAGAACGGAACTGGCACAGTTGTTGGATATTCACTTTATAATGCATTGAATTTAACGACACAGATATCAAAATCTGTCGATGTTATGTCCTCTGCACTTGAAAGTTTAACTAAAACGATTCGAAATATTACAGTTCATCAAGTACAAATTGATTATTCTGAAAATATTAAAAATATGATTCACTCTTTAGAAGTGTTACAAAATTATTATTCTATACAAGATATAAATAATTCTGCCTTTGTAGCGTTTACGAGAGAATTAGCTGATAGGTATAATGAAGAAACATTCAAAGTTGTTATTTCAACAATCAGCTATAAAAAATCAACAATAGCTTTCTTGCAAGAAATTTTGAATTTTTATGGTAAAGAAAATAGCTTAAACATGTATCTGTCAAGTCTTTCAGAATACAAATATCCAAGAATGGAGGAATTATATGAAACTGCACGAGTATCAAGATGAATTTCATGATTTAATATCAATTGTTGCGGATAAATTGCATATTCCCGAGTCGGCTGTTGAGCGTGATTATTATATAGTTTTACTGCTGAAGAATCTTGAAAATAGTGAGTATGCAGACAAATGCGTATTCAAGGGTGGCACATCGCTCAGTAAATGTTATCCTGGATCGATAGAAAGATTCTCTGAGGATATTGACTTGACATTTTTAGGTATGGAG
>JBGVFW010000165.1:0-1750 GCA_045121315.1 Eubacteriales bacterium | reverse complement strand
ACACATTTTATATGAAGCCAAGCCACACATAGGAACGGATATACTTAAAACCGTCGTCACTAATATGCGTAAAAAGCTTGAAAGTCTTGGAACCGACATATATTTCAACACGAAGTTTACAGGCTTTTCGACCTCCTGCGGCAAGGTTACAAAGATCAGTACTACTAAAGGTGATTTCGAATGTTCTGCGCTTATTTTGGCTTTGGGGCACAGCGCAAGAGATACGTTCGCCATGCTCATGAAAAAGGAACTTTCATTTGTTCCGAAAGCATTTTCTGTCGGCGTTCGAATCGAACATCTTCAAAATGAGATTGATAAAGGCCTTTACGGCGATAACGCTGGTGATCCTCTGCTTCCTAAAGGTGAATACAACCTTTCCCACAGAGAGGGTGAGCGCGGCGTATATACGTTTTGTATGTGTCCCGGAGGAACTGTTATTGCCGCAGCAAGCGAGCAAGGGGGCGTCGTTACCAACGGCATGAGCAGATACGCGCGCGACGGAAAAAATGCAAACGCTGCCGTTGCGGTAAGCGTACTGCCTTCCGATTTCGGTGGTTCGGCTCAAAACGCTATCGAATTTCAAAGAGAACTCGAAAAGAAAGCTTTTGCCATAGGTGGAAGCAACTATCACGCACCCGCTGAAACGGTGGGAGATTTTCTCGGCACTTTCAAAGGGACCGAGCCCTCTTTGGTCTCTCCTACGTATATGGACGGAAAAGTAAAAATAACGGATATGGGAGCGCTTCTGCCTTCTTTCGTTGCAGAATTTCTCAAAAAAGGACTTAGCGATTTCGGGAGAAAGCTTCCTGGGTTTGACATGCCTTACGCTATGCTTACGGGCATAGAATCCCGCACGTCTTCTCCAATAAGAATAATGCGAAACAGCGATTATACTGCGTTTGGATACGATAATATTTATCCTTGCGGCGAAGGTGCGGGCTACGCCGGTGGCATTACAAGCGCCGCCGTAGACGGGCTCAACTGCGCACTCGGTATAATGGCAAAATATAAACATGAATGAAGGTCAAGTAATGAACGGTTCAAAAAAATGGGTTGTTAAATCGCAAGACGAAGTACTCGTAAAACAACTTTCATCAAAGCTAAATATTACTGAAATAACGGCTCGCCTTTTGATAAACAGAGGATTTACCGATACGGAAAAAGCCGCCTCGTTTCTTGCAAAATCAGATTCTTTTCTCTATGACCCATTTCTTTTGAAAGACATGGAAAAAGCCGTCGCAAGAATCAAAGATGCTATAGACAAACATGAAAAGATCACTATCTACGGCGACTACGATGTGGACGGAATAACATCTGTTTCGATTCTTTATATGTATCTTGACGAGCAGGGGGCAAGTGTTGAATATTTTATTCCACAGCGAGATACGGACGGCTATGGCCTTAATAAAGCCGCTGTAAATGCTATTGCAGATAGCGGAACGAAGCTAATTATAACTGTCGACACCGGCATTACAGCAATAGAAGAAACGGAATATATTAACTCTTTGGGAGTTGATATTGTTATCACTGATCATCACCATTGCCGCCCTGAACTTCCAAACGCATATGCTGTTGTAAATCCGCAAAGAGAAGATTGCACATATCCTTTTAAAGAGCTTGCCGGCGTAGGCGTTGCCTTTAAACTCATATGCGCATTGGAGCTCAATTACTTGAACAATGGAGAATACAATATCTCCGTTATCAAAGATATGTGCAGACGTTATATAGACCTTGTTACAATTGGTACTAT
>JBGVFW010000164.1:0-3594 GCA_045121315.1 Eubacteriales bacterium | reverse complement strand
TTTTACTGATTCCCGACATACAGCCGAGCAGTCCTACGTCAAGCAAAAACAGCTTGAATGCTTTTAAATCTTCATAGGCTTTCAACGGAATATTCGGTGTTGTAATGCGGCTGACCTTGTGAACAAGTCCGCAGTCAGACAACCACATAATCGCTGTCTCAAAATCCTTTGCTCTGCCACCTTCTCTCACAACGCCGTAAATAAATTTTTTGTTTTCTTTGGCGAGTTGTGAGGGAATGCTGTTCCATACCATTCTGATTTTTGGGACAATCTCCGACGGCGCGTGTTTGGAGAAATCCTGTTCGTATGCTTCGAGAATTCGTTTTTGCACTTCGCGTACCTCGTTGAAATCTTTGTTATGCGAAAAACGCAGAACAACCTCCGGCATACCTCCAATAAAATAATATTGCTTCAACAGGTAAATAAACTGCTCGGAAAAAAAGCTGATAAGTGCATAGTCGCCGCTGTTGAGTAACTTGTAAAGCTTATCGTAACCGGTTCCCAATAAAAACTCGTCAAACGACAGGGGATAGAGCTTGAGAAAATCCACCTTGCCGACAGGAAAAGAAGTGCCTTCATGCAGAGCGATACCGAGCAAGGATCCGGCACAAATAATATGATACTGCGGAGCATTCTCATAAAAGTATTTAAGACTGCTGAGAGCGGCAGGAACCTCTTGCACCTCGTCAAAGATTATCAGCGTGTCATCGGGTGTGATCGTTTTATCGGAATATATTTCCAGTCCCATGATAATTCTCTCAATATTCAGATCTGAGGAAAACAATTCCCTCATTTGTCTGTTGGAATCAAAGTTGATATAGACAGTCTTTTTATAACATTCTTTTCCGAATTCCTTCATCAGCCATGTCTTACCAACCTGACGCGCACCTTCAATAATTAAGGGTTTGCGGAAGTAACTGTCTTTCCATTTCTTTAATTTTTCAATTGCAGAGCGATACATATCATCAACACCTTTTGTAAATCTATTATCAGTATAACACTGAATCACAAAAAATACAACGAATATTTTTGAATCGCAACAAAAAATACAACGAAAAACAGGCTCGGCGTAACAGAAATTACACCGAGCCTGTTTTGCACCCCTCACGGATACACACAATAAATCAAATTTTCTTCGTCAATATGTACTATCTCCAGCCCATTCTGTTGTGCAAGTCCAACATAGCGAAGCAGAATTTTTGCCAGTTTTTCAATGTTATCTGTGACGGGTCAGAATTATGGATATATATGGAAATTCAAAGTAAACCAATAGAGCTGATTTATGTTGAACAATAGAATCTATTAATCTGATATTAGGTTTATTGTTCTGAATATTAACTATATTATTCTGAAAATATTTTATATTATTCCGAAAAGCGCTTGTATTATTCTGAATGATAGGGTATAATAATCTTAATCTAAACTAAGGAGTAATTGTATGGCTGAAATGATGACAGTAAAACAAGCATCGGAGCGATGGAATATTTTTGACAGCCGAATCACAAAGCTCTGTCGCGAAGGGAAAATCCCCGGTGCGGTTAAGGATGGTAAATCATGGTTTATCCCGGCGGATACGCCAAAGCCTGCGGACAACAGATATAAAAAACAGCCAAACAAGCTAAAGCAAGAAAAGCTCCCTTTGCCGGTTGGTGTTTCCGAATATCGCGTGGCGTCGACACAATACTATTATATCGATAAAACTATGATGATCAAGGACTTTTTGGATGAACGTCCTATGGTATCGTTATTCACGCGTCCGAGGCGTTTCGGTAAGACATTGAACATGGATATGCTAAAAACATTTTTTGAGAAGAGTGACGAGGATACTTCTGTTTATTTTCAAGATAAAGCTATATGGAATTGCGGAGAACGCTATCGGAGCTATCAGGGCAAGTATCCTGTGATTTTTGTTTCCTTTAAGGATATCAAATTTGATTCGTGGGATCTGACTTTTGAAATGCTAAAAACAGTGATCGGCACAGAATTTGAACGTCATTTTGAATTGGCAAATTCAGATAAATGCAGTGAAATGGATAAAAAGCAATATCGGAAAATTGCCGAGCGAGAGGCAGATATTGTATCGCTCTCCGGCGCATTTGATGTTCTGTCGAGAATGCTGTATCGGCATTACGGGCAAAAAGCGATTATTATTATTGACGAATATGACATTCCAATCCAGCAGGGACATTCCAAAGGCTTTTATGATGAAGTCGTTGATTTTATGCGAAACCTATTTTCGGGTGGATTAAAAGATAATCCCGCGTTAGCTTTTGGTTTTTTAACTGGTATTCTTCGTGTGGCAAAGGAGAGTATTTTCAGCGGACTTAATAATTTAGTTGTCAATTCTATTCTTGATGAAAGCTACAGTCAGTATTTTGGTTTTACAAAATCTGATGTTGAGCAGATGGCATTGTATTACTCGGCAAAAGATAAAATGACGGAGTTATGCGAATGGTATGACGGGTATCGCTTCGGTGATACAGAGATTTTTAATCCGTGGTCGGTTATCAATTATTTTAAGAACGGGTGTAAGCCGCGCGCGTTCTGGCAGTCGACAGGAAGTAATGAAATCATTTCGGAAGTAATAGCCTGTGCGGATGAAAGCATTTATGAACGATTGGAAAAACTGTTGCAGGGCGACAAATTTAGAGCATTAATTGATACAGGCGTCATTTATCCTCAAATAAAGATCAATCCTTCATCGATTTACAGTTTTTTGTTAGTAGCCGGTTATTTGAAGGCGGAAAATGCGGAGATTTCTTCAAGCGGTGATTTCCTATGCGATATTTCTCTGCCTAATAAAGAAATCAAAGCAGTATATAATAAAGAAATACTTCAAAAACTTAACGCTATTGTTCCTCAGTCTTCAGCAGTTGAAATTCAGGAAGCAATTTATACAAATGATTCAAAACGCTTGCAGCAGCAATTAAGAAAGCTGCTTTTACAGTCTGCAAGCAGCTTTGACACCGTCGGAGAACTATTCTTTCACGGTCTGTTTCTCGGTATATGCGCAATATTTGACGATCAATACTACGTGACATCTAACAGGGAATCGGGAGAGGGAAGATTTGATATTCAACTGATGCCGAAGAATAACAGCAGACCGGGTGTTTTGATTGAGTTGAAATCGAAAAAAGATCTGTCGAAAGAACAATTGGATACTTTGGCACAGGAGGCGCTGAATCAAATCAATGAAAGGCAATATGATACGGAAATGAAAACGCACGGCATAACAACGATCTTTAGGTATGGCGCAGCGTTCAGTGGTAAGAATGTAGCTATTTGTTCGGAATAGGAGATGAAATAATGCTATCGGTAAAGACAACAGAAAATTTGGCAGGCGTGACGGTCAGCGGAACCTATTGGGATTTGAACGCGTTATATGACGCGCTGACAAATGTTATCGGTGAAGAAGAGAGCTATCCGGAATTTGAAGCGTGCAGGATTCGTGTATTGGGTTTATGCTATGATATCCGTCATGCTTATCAGGGAGACAGAAACAGAGGTAAAATTGAGTACGGAGATGAAGCGTTTTCGTTTGAATATCTGTGGCCTGAGATGGTGTTTATCTATGGCGTATTGGATGAATTTGTA
>JBGVFW010000163.1:0-3781 GCA_045121315.1 Eubacteriales bacterium | reverse complement strand
GACGATGTGGTTTGGAAGGCAACCAAAAGGCTGTGTGCAAACAATATTTTTTGCACCCGATTCCGCAAGCTCAAGCATTTCCGCCGTAAGAAGCCATCCTTCACCCATTTTAACGGCTGTACTTATAACGCTTTTGCCAAGCTCTGCAACACGATCAAAATTTGTCCACGGTTCAAATGTGCCGTTTTCTCGTAGCGCCTCACTGATATCCTCTTTCTTCTTGCAAAGAAATTTGTATGCAAGTTTGAAAAGGGGATATTTAGCCTTGCCTTTTTTATATATTTCGTATTCAGACAAAAGGTTATAAATATAGTAAAGGCAGAAATCGAAAAGACCGGGAACGACAACCTCTGCACCCTCTCCAACGAGGAACGCTTCAAGATTGTTGTTGCCGAGAGGAGAATATTTAACGAAAATTTCGCCTACGACGCCGACCTTAACGGCTTTGCGCTTCTGCATAGGAATTTTTGCGAATTCTTCGATAATTCTTTTGTAATTTTCCTTTATTGCAGGGTATTTTATCTTCTTGCCCTTGCCGACTTCTTTGGCAAGCTCTTCCGTGAATTTATCCGCAAGTCTTTCAGCGTCACCCTTGTTAAGCTCATAGGGGCGGACCTGGTTCACAAGACTCATAAGCAGGTCGCCGTAGAGAATGCCGTACATCATAGCGTGGTACTCTTTAAGCCCGAGCTTGAAGCCGGGGTGCTTTTCTATGCCGAGTACGCTGAATGATATAACGGGGACAAAATCAAGTTCTGCTTTTGCAAGCGCTTTACGGATAAGTGAAATATAGTTTGAAGCACGGCAACCGCCGCCCGTTTGGAACATAATAAGCGCAACTTTGTGAGGGTCATATTTACCCGACTGCAACGCCTGCATAAATTGACCGATAACAAGGATAGCGGGGTAACAAGTATCATTATGAGTGTATTTTAAACCTGTTTCTGCAATTTCGGGGCCTTCCGTTTCAAGAAGCTCTACATTGTATCCGTATGTTTTGAGGACACTTATGATGAACTTGAAATGACGGGGAAGCATATTGGGCATAAGGATCGTATAATCCTTTTTCATTTCCTCTGTGAACGGAATAAATGAGGTATCATGCATTGTTTTTTGCCTCCTTTTCTTCAAGTGCGCCAATCAAACTGCGAAGTCTTATTTTAACTGCACCGAGATTGGTGATTTCGTCGATTTTTATCTGTGTGTAATGTTTGTGTTTTTCTTCGAGAATTCTACGAACTTCGTCTGTTGTGATAGCGTCAACACCGCAGCCAAAAGAAACGAGCTGAACAAGTTCTGTATCATCGTGCTCCGTTGCGTAGCGAGCCGCACGGTAGAGTCGGGAATGGAAGGTCCACTGGTCAAGAACTTGAACATACTGAATGGGAGCGAGGTCGCAAACGCTGTCCTCGCTAACAACAACAAAACCGAGGGAAGCGGCGAGTTTATCTATGCCGTGGCCGATTTCGGGGTCGATATGGTATGGGCGTCCTGCGAGGATCATGATGCGTTTGCCTGTGGAACGCGCATACGCGAGCGCACGATCGCCTTCTGCACGAAGTGCGTCTTTATATGATTTATACGCTTCAAAAGCGGCTTTTGCGGCTTTTTTGATCTCGGGTTTACGGATTTTGGGGTCTAGAGTTTTGAGGGACTCGAAAATCGTATTTGTAAGCTCCGAAGGATTTTCTATACTTATGTATGGGTAGAGAAAGTTTATTTCTTTGAGCTCTTCCATATTGCCTCTGAGCAGTTCGGAGTAATACGCAACGACAGGGCAGTTGAAGTGGTTGTCGCCCGCGTGTTCGTTTACGTTGTACGTTACACTGGGATAGAAGATGTTTTTGTGACCGTTTTCGATAAGCTCGATGATGTGACCGTGCATTATCTTCGCAGGATAGCAAGCTGTATCCGATGGAATAGTGAATTGACCTTTTTCATATGTCTTTCTATTAGATTGTGCGGAGAAGTTAACTTCAAAGCCGAGCTCTGTAAAGAAAGAGTGCCAGAACGGAGCAAGCTCGTACATACCAAGCGCCATGGGCATACCAATCTTGCCGCGCTTACCTGTAGCGGGTTTGAGGTTTTCGAAATATCTACGCTTCCATGCGTGAAGGTTTGGGATTTCTTCGATTTCGGTGATGCCGAGCGCTTTTTGACACTGGTTGCCGGAGATAAAGCGCTTTCCGTCGGAGAATTTATTTATTGTGAGGTGACAATGGTTTGCACAGCCGTTGCATATAGCGGAAGTAGAATCATGCTTAAAAGTTTTGAGCTCTTCTTCGGAAAGGATGGCGCTTTCCGAAGAATGCATTATGTGCAGAGCCGCACCGTACGCACCCATAAGACCCGCGATAGAGGGACGAATAACATTATTTTTAAGCTCTTTTTCAAAGGCGCGAAGTACCGCGTCGTTGTAGAACGTACCACCCTGAACTACAACACATTCGCCAAGCTCTTTGGCGGAATTGGCGCGGATAACTTTATAGATAGCATTTTTAACTACGCTGACGGAAAGTCCCGCGGAAATATCTTCAACAGAGGCGCCGTCCTTCTGGGATTGCTTAACGGAAGAGTTCATAAATACCGTGCAGCGCGAACCGAGGTTTACCGGAGCTTTTGCGAAAATACCGAGGTTTGCAAAATCTGCTATATTATAGCCCATTGCCCTTGCAAAAGTTTCGACGAAAGAACCGCAGCCGGAAGAGCAGGCTTCGTTAAGCATGATCGTGTCGATAGCGCCGTTGCGAATCTTGAAGCATTTGATATCTTGACCGCCGATATCGAGTATGAAGTCAACGTCAGGACGGAAATAACGTGCTGCTGTATAGTGTGCGATAGTTTCAACAACTCCTTCATCAATGTGGAATGCATGGCGGATAAGGTCCTCGCCGTAGCCTGTAACGGAGCTGCCGCAAATCTTTACACGATTCTCACAAAGGGAGTAGATTATGCCAAGTTGCTCTTTAACTATTTTTACAGGATTTCCCTTATTAGAACTATAAAAAGAGTAGAGAATTGATTTATCTTCAGCGATAAGTGCGAGCTTAGTTGTCGTACTGCCGCTGTCTATGCCGAGCCATGCGTTGCCGCGGTATGTTTTTATGTTAGTTTCGGGAACCGTTGCCTGTTTGTGGCGAGTTATAAAATAATCGTATTCTTCTTGGTTTGCAAAAAGAGGGGGCAAACGATCAAGTCCGGTCGTTTCGTTTTTCTCACTTTCTTCTAGTCTTGCAAGGAGCTCATCAAAAGTGATCTCTTTTGCATTTTGCGCATACATACACGCACCCATTGCAACGGAATAAAGCGCATATTCGGGGAATACGGCGGTTTCTTCCGTGAGTTTAAGGGTTTCATAAAAACGCTTTTTAAGACCTTCGCAATAGTAAAGAGGACCGCCGAGGAACATTACCTTACCTTCAATCTTTCTACCTTGGATAAGACCTGTAATAGTCTGGTTTACTACGGCCTGAAAAATACTTGCCGCAACATTTGCTTTGTCAGCACCTTGATTGAGAAGCGGCTGAATATCCGTCTTTGCAAAAACGCCGCAACGTGACGCTATGGGGTAAATACGGTTCGCCTTGAGGCTTGCTTTATCCATTTCGTCTACGGTCATATTCAAGAGGACAGCCATCTGGTCAATAAATGCGCCCGTGCCGCCTGCACAAGAGCCATTCATACGCTGGTCAACGCCGCCCTTATAAAAAATAACCTTTGCGTCTTCGCCGCCGAGCTCAATTACGACGCCCGTATCGGGGGCAAGTTTATACACCACTTC
>JBGVFW010000162.1:0-2650 GCA_045121315.1 Eubacteriales bacterium | reverse complement strand
ATTTCGCACTTGGGCGTTGAGCCATTGACGAGCTTTAACACGAATCACTCCGCCTTTTCCACTACTACCGTATCCGTGAATTACCGCAAGACAACCGATTTTGTTTTGCTTGCAAAGGGTTATCGACATTTTCAAATAACTCATTGCCTCATCCACCGTCGGCAACCCTTCTTCTAAATTGATTTCTTTATACTTACTCATCGTATTTCAATTTCCTCATTAAACCCAAACTTTTCAATTGCTTTTTGAATTCTCGGAATCGTAACTTTTTGACATATATTACTTTCACTGTTCGTGATGAGAATAAATCTTCTTTGTCCGCCGTCTTCATTGTTCAAATCCATAATGCTCTTGTCTTTTATCCATTTTTGAAGTTTCGTTCTAAACGCGCAAGACTTAAAAAACTTATTGCGAAGAAGCAACATATGCTTATCCGCGTAGCCGTTTTCAAACACGCTCTCGTCCAAAAGACTTTCGCCGTCCCAAATATCGTTGGTGATTTCCGTTTGCTTTTGCTCGGCTATAAGTTTCCCGTCCTTTAATTCCACCGAAACGACCTCTTCCGTAAATATGCTTTTATAATCGGGCACGAACAAAATCCCGTCAAGCGGAATATTTATCGTTCCTTTGATACTACTTAATGACAACGCCTTATACGATTCCCACGAGGCAAGGTCGGTTTGCTCTTTCAAACCGCAACTGCTCCACTTATCCATTGCCTTATATAAACGCTCGTCGATAAAAAGGCATTTGCCCTCGCGCGAACTGCCTGCACTGCGCTTGTATCTTACGTAGTGAACGCCGTCCAAATAAAAACCATTTCGATAAAAATGCGCACGCAAGTCCTTGATTTTTACAGGCTTACCGTTTTCGGGTTTGTGCGTGTAATTGAACTTCAAGTTGATTACGGCAAGGGTGTACTCGTTTTCCTTTTTGTCTTGAAAGGAAAACTTCTTACGGCAAATGCGCGCATACGCCTTTTCAAGCTCCACCAAATCGAGAGAATTATCCAAATAGATTTTGAACAACTTAAAATAAGCGTCGCTTTTGCTCTCGGGCATTTTATACCCAACGCCACCGCCGTTTTCTTGCTCTTGCCGATAAATATCCGCCGCTTCAATGGAAATAATTCTATATGCTTTTCTCATAATTACCTAGTCCTTCTATTGTCCGTCCTTATTATATCATAGTAAATATGACAGTTTACGTCATATATTATATAAAATTTCAAAGAAAATAGCAAAGGTCAAACGTCCACGTTTTGGGACATCTGACCTCTTTTGTAAAAATATTTAGTTTTTCGCTCGGCTTATCTATAGCATATTCATAAATTGGGATTTATAGTGTTATGTTGGGTCCGCTGCAAACCAAGTTTGAGTATCTCTTTCATTATTATCCCCTACTGTTTCGTCACAATCAACATTATCTATCCACGCAATTCCAAACACATATCGTTCCGTTTTTGTGTTCGGTAAAATTTGATATGACATACCATTTACTAAATAGTTGACATCATAATCATAATATTCTAAAGCCCCCTGTTCACATTCAACACCAATAGACATTTTATATTTGCTGTCATTATAGAAACCTTGACACTCTAATCGTTCTCCACTTTCAACATATCTTTCATACGAACTATTAGGTTCAAATATACATGCTATCCTGTGTTGTTTCCCATCCGGAACAAAGGAAACGATGATTTCATATCTCCCCAAAATATCTGGGAATCTTATGTCATCTATTGTTCCTTTTTTCGCAAAGTAAGGAACTTCCTTTCCATCTATCAATATTTTAATTATTCCAAAGGGCGTTATTAACATTTCCATTTTACAACTCCTACAAATTCTTATTTATCTATCAAATCCTACTTTAATTTTTATCAGTTATTCTCTCGCTATATCTTCTGCGGGTCTAGGCGCATTTTTTTGCACCATAAATGGAATTTCTCTTTCGCTGCACGCTTAACGCCCTCGCCAAGTCTCGAGGGAATACAAACGTAATCGGAAATTAACGCGCTCACTTTTTTCATCGTTTCCGTATATTGAAACTCGAATCGAAAAGAACCCGTGTCATACCGCTTAAACAACTTGAAAAACTGCGATTTTCCGTAAGGTTTTTTGCCTGCGGCTAACGTTCTTTTATAATATCTACGCCACATTATGAAAACCGTAAGCCCTCTTTTCTTTTTATCCTTTTCGAGCGCAATAAAATCGGGCTCTTCGTAGCCGGTTCTATGCACGCGCTTGGGATAAAGTTTTTCAAGCAACTGAATATCCGACAATAACTCAAAGGCAGGCTCGTCAATACCACATTCTTTCGCTCTTTTAATGGTTTTCAAAACGGTTGTACGCGAACATTCGCAAAGCTTAGCGATTTGCGTCGTCGTGTTTCCCCTATAATGATATTGTAAAATAGCTCTATAATTGGTCATTTTGCCTTTTTCTACCATTTTTTGCTTGAAATCTTATTTATCAAACGAAAACGTATCATTGTTTCCGTCGATTTAATCTTGCCTATTGAGATATTCGGTCAACCCATACTTTTCTTCAATATCACCATCGAGCCCAAATTGCTCTTCGTATCCCATAACTTCGCCTTGCAACCTAGACAGACACTCAAAATATGCCAGCATTTTTCCAAAGTTTAG
>JBGVFW010000161.1:0-5069 GCA_045121315.1 Eubacteriales bacterium | reverse complement strand
GGAACTAGACAAACTTGAAAAAGAAAAATGCGTCTCTCCCGACGCGGCCGCCGCGACTTTCGGTAAATTGCTTGCTGACTGCCTTGCTTGGAGTTTGCCCGAACGGCAGGCAAGACTTGCGCGGGAGATAGGGCTTCACACGGGGCGCGCCGTTTACCTTGCAGACGCGGCATGTGATTTTTGGAAGGATAAAAAACGCGGATCTTACAATCCTTTTGTGCTTTCTATTGAAGGAAGCATGGGTGAAGGGGACGCACAAAATATAAAAAACGCCGTTTTGCTTGAACTTGACGCGCTTGTGCGCGCTCTTGAACTTGTGGATTACAGCGGTTTCGACCTAACACGCGAATGTGTGCTGAACGTTGCCGCATACGGCATAAAGAACGCATTTTTAGCGGAATTTGAAAAGGAGCGACTGAATGACAAATCCATACACAGTGCTGGGAATTGATCCAAGCGCCACAGATGAAGAAGTAAAAAAAGCCTATCGTGAGCTTGCAAAGAAATATCACCCCGATAACTATGCGGACAGTCCTCTTGCCGACCTTGCACAGGAGAAGATGAAAGAGATCAACGAGGCGTACGACGCTATACAGCGTGAACGCGAAAAGGCAAGATCGGGCGGTTCCTCTTACGGCGGTTCTTATTCCGCTTTTGCGGAAATTCGCCGATATATTGAAATGGGCGATTTTTACGAAGCGGGTATACGACTTGACGCGGTAAAGCAGAGCGACAGAAACGCTGAATGGTTCTATCTCAAGGGTAGGGTAAATGAAAGCCGAGGATTTTTCTTCGAGGCTTCACGTTGCTATGAAACTGCGTGCGCCATGGACCCGCAGAACCACGAATACCGCGATGCGGCAAACAGAATTAAAACGAACGCTCAGGGCTTTGACAATAGGAGATACGGCAACGGCGGAAACGTCGGCGGTTGTTCCACCTGCGACCTTTGCTCCACACTCATTTGCGCGGATTGCTGCTGTGAATGTATGGGCGGAGATTTTATTTCTTGCTGTTAATATGAAAACTACCAAAAAAATAACTATTTGCGCAATGCTTGCGTCCTTGGGAGTGGTCGTGCTTTACGTTGGCGCGTTTTTGGAAATACTCGATCTTTCCGTCGCGTGTGTTGCTTCCTTTATCATAATTTTCTGTGTTATAGAACTCGGATATGCTTCGGCTTTCGCGGTCTACGCAATAATATCCGTGCTTTCGCTCATTATCTTGCCTACAAAATGGGTGGCGATATATTTCGTTTTGTTCTTCGGACTTATGCCGATAACGAAAAGTGTCTATGAAAAAACGGGGCGTATTCTTTCTTGGATATTCAAGATAGTAACGTTTAACGCAGAGCTTGTGTTGTTCTATTTCATAGCGTCCGCGCTTGATTTCTTTGAAGAAACTGAGTTCTTGGTGATACTTCTTATCGCCGCGCTCGTTATGCTGAACATCGTTTTTGTGCTCACGGATATCGTGTACACAAGGCTTGCCAGAATATATGAACACAAATTTAGACACAGAATAAGAAAATTTTTGAAATAACGGAGGATATTTGTTATGTCTAATTGGGACGAATTTCTTTCGAGCGCTAAAAAAGCGTTCAGCAAAGCAGCAGTTAAAGTAAACGATTTTGCAGATACTGCGGCAGATTCCATAAAAATAGAATCTCTCAAACTCAAACTCTGTGAAAAATATGAACAGCTCGGTAAGATCGTTTACGAAGAAATGAACGCCGAAGTTGAAAACCCCAATGCTCAAAAAGCCGCAGAAAAAGCAGCAGAGATCGATGCGCTTCACGCTCAGATCGCTTCTCTCAAAGAACGTATCAACAAGAGAAAAAGCGAACAAGCGTCCGCTGAAGAGACAGAAGAAAAAGCGGAAGAACCAAAAGAACCTCTCGCTCTTCCCGAAGCCGCTGAAGCAGATAAAAAAGACGAAGCAACAGAAGAATAATTCTTAATAGCGCTTGCTGCGGCAAGCGCTATATGTTTATCATTTGCTAAAGGAGCATATATGAAAAAATTACTTATAACTTGTTTTGAACCGTTCGGCGGTGAGGCACGTAACATTTCCTCCGAGATCGTGGATATGTTGTCCGAGCGGATAGGCGAGTTTGAAATCGAAAAACTTCTGCTCCCGGTTGAGTTTGGGCGTGCGGCAGATATTGCCGTGAAATCTGCGCAAGATATGCGTGCCGACGCGATAATATCCTTTGGGCAGGCGGGCGGCAGGAGCGCCGTTACGCCCGAGATGGTCGCGCTCAATCTGCGCTTCGCTTCAATTCCCGATAACGCAGGGGCGAAGCCACTTGACGAGCCTGTCGTGGCGGGCGCGGAAAACGCGCTCTTTACCACTCTTCCCGTACGGGAAATGGTGGCGTCGCTCAAGGCGGCAGGAGTGCCGAGCGCGGTTTCGTATTCCGCGGGGACTTACGTATGCAACGATTTGTATTTTAAAATTTTGCACCGCTTTAAAGGTACGGGAGTGCGTGCCGCGTTCGTTCATGTTCCGCGCGAAAGCGAAACGCTTACCTCACAGATGATGGCGAAAGCCGTGGAAAAAATGATAGAGAAACTCTAATATCCGTTTTTTTCGCAAAAAGCATTGAAAAAGCGAGAAAGCTATGATAAAATTATTTTTATCCAAAAATGAAATAATGGCAATTTAAAAATTGCTTTTATCTATACAAAATTAACTGTTAGGAGTTACTACGATGAAAAACGTACCGGAAATTTTCGGCAGCCTTGTGTTTAATGACGCGGTTATGAAAGCCCGCCTTCCCAAGGAAACATACCGTTCGCTCCGCCGCACGATGGCGGAGGGAAAACATCTTGACCTTTCCGTGGCAAATGTCGTTGCAAACGCCATGAAGGATTGGGCAACGGAAAACGGAGCTACGCACTTTACCCACTGGTTCCAGCCCATGACGGGTATCACGGCGGAGAAGCACGACAGCTTCATTTCTCCAACGGACGACGGCAGAGTTATCATGGAATTTTCCGGCAAGGAACTCGTTCGCGGCGAAACGGACGCTTCCAGCTTCCCGTCCAGCGGGTTGCGCTCTACATTTGAAGCGCGCGGTTATACCGCATGGGATCCCACATCCTACGCTTTTATAAAGGACGGCACGCTTTGTATTCCCACGGCGTTCTGTTCCTATGGCGGCGAAGCGCTTGATAAGAAAACTCCCTTGCTTCGCTCTATGGAGGCGATAAACAAGAGGGCTTTGCGCGTTCTCAAACTTTTCGGCAATGAAGCGACGCGTGTTACAACGACTGGCGGCCCCGAACAGGAATATTTCCTCATTGACAAGAAGGTTTATGAAAAACGCCCGGACCTTATCTATTGCGGCAGAACGCTTTTCGGTGCAAAGCCCCCGAAAGGTCAGGAGCTTGATGATCATTACTTCGGTTCAATTAAGCCCCGTGTCGCGGCGTTTATGAAAGAGCTTGACGAAGAGCTTTGGAAGCTCGGCGTTCTTTCAAAGACGAAGCATAACGAAGGCGCGCCCGCACAGCACGAGCTTGCGCCCATCTTCACAACGACGAATATCGCGTGCGACCACAATCAGCTCACAATGGAGCTTATGAAGAATATTGCGAAGAAGCACGACCTCGTTTGCCTTTTGCACGAAAAGCCTTTTGCGGGCATCAGCGGCAGCGGCAAGCACAATAACTGGTCTATTTCCACAAACACGGGCGTGAACCTGCTCGACCCCGGCGAAACTCCGCGCGATAATGCTCAGTTCATACTTTTCCTCTGCGCCGTTATAAAGGCTGTTGACGATTATCAGGATATGCTCCGCATTTCCGTTGCCACACCCGGCAACGACCACCGCCTCGGCGCGTCCGAAGCACCTCCCGCCGTTGTTTCCATGTTCTTGGGCGACGAGCTTACGGCTATACTCGATTCTCTTGAAAACGACACGGTTTACGACGCAAAAGAGGAAGTCCTCATGCGTATCGGTGTTCACGTTCTTCCTAAATTCAAAAAGGACACGACGGACAGAAACAGAACTTCTCCTTTGGCGTTCACGGGCAATAAGTTTGAGTTCCGTATGCCCGGTTCTTCTCTCGCTGTTGCGAGCGTAAACGTAGTTCTCAACACGGCTGTTGCAAAGGTGCTTGAAGAATTCGCGGACGAGCTTGAAACCGCGGAGGATTTCCAAACGTCGCTCCACGACCTCATCGTCAGAACGATAAGAGAGCACAAGCGCATAATCTTCAACGGCAACGGTTACGACGACGCTTGGATAAAGGAAGCGACGGAAGTCCGCGGCCTTTCCAACCTCAAAACAACGCCCGATGCGCTCAAACATTATACGGACGCAAAGAACGTTGAACTTTTCACGTCTATGAAGGTTTTCTCCGAAACGGAAATGTAAGCCCGCATGGATATCCGCATGGAAAACTACTGCAAGGTAATGAAGATAGAAGCGCTCACCATGATAGAAATGGCAGAGAAGCAGTTTATCCCCGCGATGTCGAAGTATGCAAAGGTTTTGGCTGACACAATCGTTTCAAAGAAATCTGTTATTGCGGGAGTTGACTGCACGTTTGAAGAAACGACTCTTTCAAGACTTTCAGAGCTTACATCTGCGGCTTATGCAAAGGTTTGTGAGCTGAAAGTCCTCGTTGAAAAGCTCCAAGGCATGAAGAAAGAATTTGAAAATGCCGCATTTTTCATCAAGGACGATATCATTCCTTGCATGAATGCGCTCCGCGTTTCCGTTGACGAAGCGGAAACTATCTGTGCCGCAGAATATTGGCCTGTGCCTACATACGGTGAGATATTGTTCAGCGTGAAATAATATATTGCTATGTAAAAAAGCGTGCGAAAAGGCACGCTTTTTTACATAGCAAATTGCGTGCCTTTTCATATTCGCTCCGTTTACCGCATATATATAAACAAAAACGAAACGGGCAGGCTATGAAAAAAATATTATTAAAAACGGTAATGCTGCTTTTGGCGTGCTCTTTTTTTGTTCTGCTTTCTTCGTGCGGAAGCGGGGAAAAAGGCACGCTTTTTTGGGCGCAGGATATAGCGGAGCAGTTTCCGTTCAAATACAG
>JBGVFW010000160.1:0-4436 GCA_045121315.1 Eubacteriales bacterium | reverse complement strand
TAGGTTTTGTGTCCGCAGATTTTGTAGCAGCAGGCTTTGCTGTTTTCTTGGGAATATAAACATTGCCCTCAACGTAAGAAGCCATATTTGTCGTTTGATTTTCCAATGTGAGTTTATCGAGAAGAATTGCAAATTCTTCGGGGGTTATAATAGCGGTGGAAGTTTTTCCTTCCATACCGCATTTTGCGAGAAAATCCACAAGGTCCTTAGTCTTCATATCAAGGTCTTTTGCAAGATTGTTCACGCGGTATTTTTTATTTGAAACCATATTCTAACCCTTCCTTTCATAACTTTTTTCAGTATAGGTTACGCTCAACGTTAAACGCTAAATTTTTATCCGTCACCCCTACGCAAGCGAGCGAGGCTTTGCCGACGGCGCCACCCAGTTCCTCTGGAGTAAGTTCGGTGTACAAAATTTTCGTATTATAATATGAAGCGCAGTTGGAAACGCGTTTTTTCGAATTTTCGGAAGCAGTGCTGCTCAGCACCACCAAAATGACGGAATGCGAGCGTATTCCGTCGCAGACGATGCTTGTGCCGCAAAGAGCGTTTCCTGATCTTCTGGCAAGCGAGAGCGCAAACTTAAAGCGTTTTGCTCTGCCTTCGTCGTTTTCTTTGCTCGGCACGTTATTTTCAGTCATTGCTTATATTCTCCATTTCAAGAGCCAGCGCGTCGAATATCTCGTCGGGAATGGGAGTTTCGAGGTTCTGTGGGAGCCTTTTCTTCGCTTTTTTAAGGCACACGGAAGAGGGACAAAGATACGCACCTCTGCCGTTTTTTCTTCCCGTCCTGTCTATTTCTATATTTCCCGTTTCCGCGGTTCTTACGATGCGGATAAGCTCATTTTTGGGTTTCTTTTCGTTGCATCCGACGCATTTGCGTTCGGGTATTTTTTTAGGAACGGCGCTCATCACTCCGCCTCCTTTTACTCTGTCTTAATATCTATCTTAAAGCCGGTAAGTCTTGCAGCAAGGCGAGCGTTCTGACCTTCCTTGCCGATTGCAAGAGAAAGCTGAGCGGGGTCAACGATAACACGGCAGGAGCGTTCACTCTCAAGAACGACGGATTTAACTTCCGCAGGGGAAAGTGCCTCTCTTACATATTCTTCAGGTTTTTCGCTGTATTTAACGATGTCTATCTTTTCACCGCCGAGCTCGTTTACGATATCTGCGATACGTCTGCCGCCGGCACCGATGCACGCGCCAACTGCGTCAACATCATCGTTACGACTGGAAACAGATATCTTCGTTCTGGAGCCCGCTTCGCGGGATACGTTGTGGATAACTACAGTGCCGTCTGCGATCTCAGGTATTTCAAGTTCGAAAAGGCGTTTTACGAAAGAAGCATGGCAACGGGAAAGCGTAACGATCGGGCCTTTAACGACTTCTTTGTCAACAACTTCCATAACGAAAACTTTGATATGATCTCCGACGTTGAATGTTTCTCCGGGTATTTGCTCTGCTTTGAGGAGGACCGTTTCACTTGTGCCGGTGTCAACAACGACGTTGCCGTTCGTGGGGTCGATCTTAGTAACGACAGCGGAGATGATCTCTTCTCTCTTCTTTTCGTATGCTTCAACAGCACGGAAGCGTTCCGCTTCGCGGATACCCTGAATGATGACCTGCTTTGCCGTCTGAGCACTGATTCTGCCGAAGCTCTTTGTCTTTATCTCTGTTTCAACAACTCCACCGAGAACGTGTCGGCGGCTTAGCACCTTTGCCGCTTCAAGAGAAATTTCTGTATCGGGGTCCATGACTTCTTCAACGATAGTCTTCTGTTGGTAAACTTTGATGTCCTTCTTATCGGGGTCGATAACGACTCTTACGTTGCTGTTGCCTGCATTGTCGCGCTTGTACGCGGAAATAAGCGCCGCTTCAACCTTTTCTATCATGTACGCTTTGGGGATACCTTTCTCTTTTTCAAGAGCGTCGAGGGCGTTAAAAAATTCATTATTCATTTTTATTATACCTTTCAAAAACTATATATCAAAATTCAAAATAAGTGTTCGCTTTTGCAACCGCGGAATATTCAAGAGCAACGGTTTCTCCATCCGCTTCTATCTCTATGCCGCTCTCATTTGCTGCTTTAAGCTCGCCTTTGTAGGATTTGTTGCCGTTTTTGTCGGGCGCAAAAAGTTTTATTTCCACTTTTTCGCCGATACAATGTGCAAAATGCTCCGGCTTCTTGAGCGTTCTTTCAACGCCGGGAGAAGAAACTTCAAGATAATAGAAATCTTCAATAGGGTCTGCGGCGTCGATGATCTCCTCGATAGCTCTGTGAACCTTTTCGCACGCTTCAAGGTCTATGCCGTCGGGGGAATCTATGGTGATACGCAGATACCATTCCGCGCCCTCCTTAACGTATTCCACATCCCAAACAGAAAAACCGAGTTCATTGATTTTGGGTGTTACAAGACCCTCTACAAGAGGTGCTATGCCTGTGTTTTTTGCCATATTCGTCTCCTTTCAAAAAAGCCTTAAATAAACAGATGAGAGTGGCGCTTGCCACTCTCATCTCCTACGTTTTTTTCTATGTCTATTATAGCACAACCACACGCTAAATGCAATAGTTTTCTGCGTTTTTTTATCACCTTTGCGCGCACATTTTCATATGATAAACTGAAATATATCCGAAAGGAGAAGCGCCATGAAGATCATGATATTCAAATCTCCCCGCTTTCTTTCCCCGATACTGCGCAAACTGTTCGGCCGCAAGAGAAGAAAGTAAAGATCATATTTTTTCGAAATTGTCAACGGAAAGCTCGAAAATTACCGCACCACCGATAGTTACGTTTTCTTCAACTGATTCAGCAAGTACGCTTCTGCCCAAGGATGCGACCGAAGGATTAGATTTAACCCTCGTTCTGCAATATTGTTTGAGCACTTCTTTGAGTTCAGGGAGTCTTTCCTCGTCAGTACCGATAAGCAGCGTCGTGTTGCCTACCATAAGGAAACCGCCCGTGGTGGAAAGCTGAGTTACGAAAAATTCCCTGCCCGTCAGCGCATTTATCGCTGTTCTGCTGTCGTCATTGTTTATAACCGCTATTACAAGTTTCACTTCATTCCCTCCCTTACATATCAAATTTCAAGAAGCCGTGGCTTTCTTTGTCGAGTCTTGTAACATCCGATATTTCATATCGGTTGTCGTTTGAATCTTTTACAAGTATGCGTCCATCGTAAAGCGTTTTTATATCCGTGCTCGTGTTGAGGATATCAAAGGTATGCACACCTCTGTCAGTTTCCACGGTCCAAGATATATTGCCGTACTTTTCAACTCGCCCCAATATCTTCGTTATCTTGGGAACGATATAGTATGCGTCAAGACACGCGCGCACCGCTTCCGCAGATTCTGGGAAAAGAGCTTCCACATCGCGTATGATGGCGAACTCCTTACCGCTTTCGTCGAGAAGCGAAATGTATTTCATCATGCCTGAAACAGGAAAGAGGCGCAAAACTTCGAGGTTTTCGTACATTCTTCCGTCGAACATTTCAAGTTTCACGGTAGTTTCCCCCGTTCGGGTGAGCTTGGCGTCATCGCCGTTTATAAAAAATCCCGTCATGTTGCTTTCTCCTTATTCAAGACATTCTTTTTCTTTTTCGAGTTTGACCTGATCTGCCATGGACTGAATATTAACTAGCTTGTAATATTTACCCTTGAGCGCCATGAGCTCGTCGGGCGTGCCGAATTCCACAATCCTGCCGCGATCGATAACCATTATCTTGTCCGCTTGGCGGAGAGTGGAAAGTCTGTGCGCGATCATAAGTGTCGTTCTGCCCTTGATGAGCTTGTTTATAGCGTCCTGAATGAGTTTTTCCGTTTCGGAGTCAACCGCGCTCGTTGCTTCGTCGAAGATAAGAACGCTGGGGTTGTTAAGGATGGCGCGCGCTATGGAAATACGCTGGCGCTCACCGCCCGAAAGACCTACGCCACGCTCGCCCAAAATAGTATCATATGCGTCAGGGTGACGGAGGATAAACTCATGTGCATTGGCAACGTCCGCCGCGCGGATAACCTCGTCAATGGAGGCGTCGGGCTTGCCGTATGCTATGTTGTTGAAGATGGTGTCGGAAAACATCATCGCTTCCTGCTGAACGTAACCTATCTTGGAGCGGAAATATTCCATGTCTATATCCTTGATATCGTGTCCGTCGAGCAATATCTGACCTTCGTAGTTATCATAAAAACGAAGGAAAAGGTTTATAAGAGTTGTTTTACCGGAACCTGTCGTACCTACGATACCTACGGATTCACCCGGTTCGATAGTGAAATCAATATCGGAAAGCACGTTTTTCGTTTTGTCGAAAGAGAAAGTAACGTGTTTAAATTCCACCTTACCGCGGATATAGTCGAGCGTGTTACCCTTGCCGTCGTTTCTTTCCGATTCCGCGTCGAGGATATCCATGATACGCTCTGCAGACGTGAGCGCGTTCTGATA
>JBGVFW010000159.1:0-5907 GCA_045121315.1 Eubacteriales bacterium | reverse complement strand
CTTTTTCGTATCTGAAATAAACTTCGCAAAGGCAGAACGCGATTTCACTACAGTTCTCTGCGGGAAAAAACTCATTTTTCTTTGAGGAGAAATTTTCTTCCAAAAATCTGCGTCCGTCGCGCACGGTAAGGGGGACTTCTCCTTTGCCGCCGAGCGCCTGCCAAAGGCGCACTGACGTTGGAAAGCCGAGCGACGTAGGAGAACTTGCAAGCGCACGGCAGACCTCGCTCGGCGCATTGAAGGCAATGAGCGATCCGTTTTCCATAACGGCTATCTTATCCGCTATGGGGAAAATATCTTCAAGGCGATGCTCCGCAATGATTATCGTTGTACCAAGCTCGCGGTTTATTTTTTTAAGTGTGGCAATAAAATCTGCCGCAGCGATCGGATCAAGCTGGGAAGTCGGCTCGTCCAAAAGCAGGAGTTTAGGCGACATTGCCATTATTGCGGCGAGCGCGAGGAGTTGTTTTTGCCCACCTGAAAGGGAGGCTGTTTCGCCCCTGAACATATGAGCGAGCCCGAAATAATTCGCCATTTCGCCTACGCGCACTCTTATATATTCGGAATCATAACCGAGGTTTTCCAACCCGAATGAAAGCTCATGCCAAACCTTGTCCGTCACTATCTGAGCTTCCGTGTTTTGAAGTACGTAGCCTATATCGCCGGCGCTTTCTCTTTCGGAAAGCTCGTCCTGCTTTTTACCGCAGAACAAAATTTCTCCCGTGAGGGTGCCGCGCGGCGCAAGCTCGCGCTTGAGCAGTTTCATAAGAGTGGTCTTTCCGCAGCCGGAAGAGCCGCAAAGGCAGATAAATTCGCCCTCACGCACGGAAAGGGAAATGTTTTTCAGCATTTTCTCCTTTTCCATGGGATATGTAAAACTTATATCTTTGAGCGTAAGTATTTCCACCGCAAAGCCTCCTTTACTTCAAAAATAAACGGTATAAATGCAAGCACGCCAAATGCTGCGTATGATATTATCGCCAAAACGTTTGCGTTTACCGCCGTTACGCGCGGGTAGAATTCAAAATCCATCTTTCCCGCGGCAAAGCCGCAAAGCGTGACGGCAGAGAGAGCAAGTGTAAAAACCAGCAGAGCGGCATCGTTTTTCGTAAAGCGGAAAAGAGCGAAGTTTTTGCGCGCGCCAAGGTCATAGCCGCGCGCGCTCATGGAATCTGCCGTATCGGTACCATTTTCCAGTGCCCACGTTACAAGCGCAGAAAAAACACGCGTGTAAGAAGATAGCTTATTTACGATGCCGTCTTCTCTGAAATATCCCATAGCCGCTTGTGCTTCCTTTATTTCGCGCCATTTGCGCTTGAAAAGCGGGATAAAGCGCAGGGACATGGAAAGAACGATAGAAAGCTTCGGTGCCACCGTGCCGAAAAGACAGAGCAGTTTGTCGCTTTCCATGACCTTTGAAAATCCTTTGCAAAAGAGCATGACTGCCGTTATCATGGCGGCAATATCTACGCCACAAAGCAAGGCTTCAAGCGTTACGGGGTTATCGTTCATAAAAAATAATGGCGTCGCTCCGTTGTGAGAAAAAAGCGGGTTCGTCACGGCGACGATCAGAAACATTGGAACGTAAAATTTTAAATCGCGAATAAATTCGCGTATTTCGCTCGTCGCGGCGCAGAACAATATCGCGCCGAAAAGCGAGAGCGCAAGCAAAACGGGATTTTGCGTGAACATCGTGAAAAGCAGGACGGCGGCAAAATAGCAAAAAAGGGAGATAGGATGGAAACGCGCGAAG
Source organism: Eubacteriales bacterium (assembly GCA_045121315.1). GTDB lineage: Bacteria > Bacillota > Clostridia > Oscillospirales > CAG-272 > UMGS731. Next base: position 4,154 of record JBGVFW010000159.1, on the reverse strand, counting down.
GCGACCTTTTCACTCATTTGCGGCACCTCCCTGCAAAATATCGCGCGAAATGTTACAGGTATATACCCACTCTATCACGTCGCCGTTGGAAAGAATATAAGAGGAGCAAGCGACCTGCGGAACCTCTCCGTTTACAACATAAGTCCATCCGGAAAGCTCCCCACAGTAAAATTCGTAAATGTAGCCTATGCCCTCTACGTAAACGCCGCCTGTACCTTTGTATTCCATTTGTATTTGGTGCGTTTTTGCCGCTCGGGAGAGAATATCGAAAACGCTGTCACCTTCTCGCAGAACGTATTCCGTTTTTTCGAGAATCACGCCGTCGTCCGGCACGAACTCATAAAGGTTTTTATCGAGCTTTTCCATATTTTCAAGAATCGTGTCACAGCGAATGGAGATAAAAACGGTTTCGCTTCCTTCCGTTATATCCTCCGCGTGTTCCGCGTAATATTCTTCTACCGATTTGAAATCTGTGTTCAGCACGAAAAGCGACACGAGTATTATCGCAAGCAGAACAATTATTATATCTTTTTTCATTACAATAATAACCGCGCGAACTCTGTAAGATATCATATTTTTTATGCGAAGTGTGCGCGCGGTGTAAAAGTCCTTTCAAAAGAAAATTATATTATATGCACGCATTTTTGTCAAGGCGCGCGGAGGCGGAGCAAAAAAACTTTGGAAAAAAGTTTTGAAAAAACTGTTGACAAAACAAAATCGTCGTGATATACTTATATATGTCAATGCGGATTTAGCTCATTTGGTAGAGCGCGACCTTGCCAAGGTCGAGGTGGCGGGTTCGAGCCCCGTAATCCGCTCCATAAAAAAGAAAACAGGTACGAAAGTGCCTGTTTTCTTTTTTTGCATAAAATTTTAATTGTCGAAAAACACAATATGGCAAAACTTACAAAGCCGATACGGAACCTTAGAATTATATTGACGTTTTGGGCAAATATGGTATAATAAAACCAGCAAGACGAAACCACACAAAAAATTATCGAAGAAAGAAATATTTTTTATGAAAAAGAAAAGTATACCAAGCGTTCCTTAAGTAAAGAGAAACACTCGAAACCATTGAAGATGTACACGAATGGAGAGCAAGGCTCAATGTATATTCAAAGGAATTTCACGAAAATCTTGTAAATGAAAGTCTTGCTTCGATGCCGGATTTTGAATATTCCGATTGTGGTTTTGAAAACAAATATTGCCGATGTCAGTGCGGATTCACTTGTCGATTTGGCAGAATGTGACAATATCGAACATATCTCTCTTTCATATGAGTTGGAAGCTATGACTGATGCTTCTGATTGGGACGAAACCTTGGAAGGAGTTGCATTAAAAGATTAACACTAAAGTCGGAGCGGGAATGATTAATTTTTTGAATATAATTTCTAATAATACTTCATATGTAGGTTGGGGTAATACAAATTTGACCGCAGGATATCAGGTAGGGAGTCAGAACGTATATTTAAGTTCGGGAACAGAACTTCAAATTGGTTTGGCATGGCTTGCAAGTGCAACTTTAAGTGGAAATAACGTTTATTTAACTAATTATGATTTGTATCTTTATGATTCCTCCGGTGCATTGGTTGCCTCTTCAACTCTTACTAACAGTAGCGTGGAATTGATTCGTTATACTGCAACCACTGCTGGAACATATACAATGGTAGTTTATCAAAGTGGTTCGAAAACCTCAACAATAGGTGCCGAGACAATTTATTTGACATATCAAAGAATTTATTCTTAACTGAAACGGAGTTTTTTCTATGAAATGTAAATTGAATATTTTTCCTCCAAAATATATAGTGTGTATAACTTGTTTGTTTTTGGTTGGAATATTATGTTTAACGTCTTGCGATAATATTCCTAATGTGATAGAAACAACCGATTTACAAGAAACGACAAATACAACTGATAATTTAGGGGAAATCGATTATAGTAAGATTTTTATATCTATATTATGAAGAAGGAATATATGAAAATCCGAATAGTATTTCAGACCTTATGGAATTTTTGGATTTGTATATTAAGAAATGTGAACGTGCCGGATATAACTCTGTATCTTTAAGAGTTTCGGGAATAATCGAAGAATCAATTTTTTCTGATTTTTCGTATCTCAATTACGGTTATAGTGAAACTTTTAATTATACTGCCTTAAAGATAGATATTGAAAGTATTGATATCGAAGATTTGGTAAAGGATATAGAACAATTAACACGTAACCCGGATATAACAAAGATAACTTTGCTATATCCAACAAAATACGATTTTAATTGATGTATTTTCACAAAAAAAGCACAGGCTTGACTGTGCTTTTTTTGTCGATTTTTGAATGATACCCCTTTCTCGCGGGAATGATATGTAAAAATAAATCCCATAAAGAAAGGACAGAATTTTTATGGATCACAAAAAAAGCGCGCGGGAAATACTTTCCGCTGTAGGCGGCGCGAAAAATATTGTAAGCGCAATGCATTGTGCAACACGATTGCGGCTTGTTATATCGGATGACGAAAAAGTGCAAAAAGACGCACTGGAACAAGCGGAAGGTGTTAAGGGTGTGTTTTCTGCTTCGGGTCAACTTCAAATAATATTGGGGACCGGGGCGGTGAACAAGGTTTACTCCGAGTTTATCTCTCTGGCAGGTATTTCGGAAAACTCAAAGGAGGAAGCAAAAAAAGCGGCGATGTCAAAATCTCCTTGGTATAAACGTGCGATAAAGACGCTTGGAGATATCTTTGTACCTATTATCCCCGCCATTGTGGCGAGCGGTCTTTTAATGGGGCTTATGGAAGGTGTGGGAAAACTCTTTCCGAACCTTGCGGACAGCGATGCTTACACCATTTTCAGTCTTTTCAGCAATGCGGCGTTCACGTTTTTGCCCATACTTATTGCATTTAGCGCGGCAAAGGCGTTCGGCGGCAACCCGTATTTGGGTGCAGTCATCGGAATGATAATGATCCACCCGAGCCTTATGAACGCATGGAGCGTGGCAACGGCGGAAGCGGTGCCTACGGCGAGTGTTTGGTTCGGGCTTTATAACATAAACCTTGTCGGATATCAGGGGCACGTTATTCCCGTTATTATCGCGGTATGGTTTATGAGTCTGCTCGAAAGGTGGCTTCACAAGATCGTGCCCGAGGTGATAGACCTTTTCGTAACGCCGCTTGTAACGGTGCTTGCCACAGGTTATCTTACGCTTACGGTGTTCGGGCCCGTGTTCGGATTGCTCGAAAATTGGATATTGACGGCGGTAAAAGGCCTTCTCTCGGTGCCTTACGGCATAGGTTCGGCGATATGCGGCGCGGTCTATGCTCCTACGGTCGTTGCGGGTATACACCATATGTACAACGCTATTGAAGCGGGATTTTTGAGCACAGGAGGCGCAAATATCCTTATGCCAATTGCGACGGCGGCGAACGTGGCGCAGGGAGCGGCGGCACTTGCCTTTGCGGTTAAAACGCGTGAGCGCAAACTTAAATCTATGGCGTACCCTGCCTCACTTTCTGCGTTCCTCGGAATCACGGAGCCTGCGATCTTCGGTGTGAACCTGCGATTTTTCCGCCCGTTTTTGGCGGGATGTATCGGCGGTGCGGTAGGTGGACTCATTGCGGGAATATTTGGCGTCGGTGCGAGCGCTTATGGCGTTACGGGAATTTTTGGCTTGCTGATCACCACAGAAAACACGTGGCAATATTTACTTGTTATGGCGGTAGCTTTCGCTGTGGCGTTTGTCATGACTATGGCACTCTACCGTGAAAAAAGCGGCGAGGGGCGCGCGGTATGTTCACCTCTTTCGGGCAGAGTGAGCCCACTTTCCGATGTCCCCGACGAAACCTTTGCCCACGGTTTGCTGGGCAGAGGCTGCGCCGTCGAGCCAAGCGAGGGGCGCGTTATTGCTCCCGCAGACGGAATTGTTACTATGCTTGCAAACAGCCGCCATGCCGTTGGCATTACAACAGACGGCGGGGAGGAGATACTCGTCCACATCGGTATAAACACGGTGGAGCTCGGCGGCGAGGGGTTTCGTGCGCACGTTAGTGAGGGCGATAAAGTCAAACGAGGACAGACGCTTCTCACGTTCGACAAATCGTTTATCCGCTCCAAAGGCTACAATACGCTTTCTACCGTTCTCATCACAAACACGGAGGATTACG
>JBGVFW010000158.1:0-1913 GCA_045121315.1 Eubacteriales bacterium | reverse complement strand
CCAGCAGTTCAGGCTTTTCCACGGTGTCGATCTTGTTAATGACCAGAATGGAGGGGGCACGGGTAGCCTTGATCTTAGCGATCAGCTGTTCTTCCTGTACACCAACATTGGGGATGGGTTCCACAACCAAAGCGATCACGTCCACATCCGCAACGGATTCTTCCACGCACTTGACCATATAGTCGCCCAAACGGTTCTTAGCTCTGTGGAACCCCGGCGTATCGGTCAATACGATCTGGGTATCATCCTTATTCAAAATCGCAAAAATGCGGTTTCTGGTCGTCTGAGGCTTATTGGAAACGATGGAAATTTTTTCTCCCACCAGTGCATTGGTCAAGGTGGATTTGCCAACATTGGGGCGACCGGCAATGGTCACCATCACATTTTTTGTAATCATCTTTTTATCTCCTTACAATCGTCGATGTTCCTCTTTCAGAGATCAATCGAGTTTTGCAGCCTTTTTGCATACACTCGCTTTGCTCGCGCGCCGAAAAGACTGAGGTGGTTTTTCGTTTCGTACATGCAGGCACGAAAAACGCTATTCTGGATTTACAATTTAAGTGCAACAAAAAATAAAAGATGACCCATAGCCGAAAAGCCCTTAAAATGGTGTTTGCGGACAACAAGAAAGGAGCCGGAGGCTATGAGTCATTACAAACACCTTAGCATAGAAGAGCGAGAAAGTCTATACTTAATGAAGGGTCAAGGCAAAAGCATTCGCGAAATTGCCAGACAGTTGGGGCGGTCTCCATCAACAATATCGAGGGAGCTGCACAGAAACAAATGCGGTCGCCATCCTTACTTACCTTCGAGAGCACAGAACAAATATAAGGCAAGACGAAAGAACTGTGGTCGAAAGCATATTTTAAGAGACGAAACGTCTCGCCAACTTGTTCGACATCTCATTGAGGATGAGCATTGGTCTCCGGAGCAGATCGAAAACCGCTTGAAGTTGGAAAATAATCCTTTTCAAATTAGTTATGCAAGCATATATCGCGGCATACACGCAGGACTATTTGACCCAAAAAAGAAGTATGTCTGCAAGAAAGAGCGGTTCTCATACAAATTGCGACGAAAAGGAAAGAAGAAAAAAGCGCCCGGTCATCAAAACAAACAAGGTAAGCTTTCGGTTCCGCATACAATTTCTGAGCGTCCCGAAGGATCTGAACAACGTACCGAAATCGGACATTGGGAAGCAGATACAGTGGCAGGAAAGCGTTCCGGAGATAGGTTGCTTACACTTGTAGATAGAAAAAGCCGTTTCACATTAGCTCGCAAAACAGATAATTGGACATCTGAAGCAATTAGTGAAGTAATGATCCAACTATTGCAAACGATACCGGAGTGCTGTCGTAAAAGCATTACCCCCGATCGAGGGCATGAATTTGCGGCACACGAGACCGTTACATTGGCTTTCAATGGACTTCCGTTTTACTTTGCTGATGCGTATTCGCCATGGCAGCGAGGCACGAACGAAAACACAAACGGTCTAATTCGGGAACTTTTGCCGAAGTATTCAGACTTTTCTCTTGTTGATGATGCAGCGGTTTCGGCGTTTATTTCTTCCCTTAATCGTAGGCCACGCAAATGCTTAGGCTGGTATTCGCCCTATGAGGTTTTCTTTAACGTCCTGTTGCACTTGACTTGACAATCTGTCATTGCATCTTATTTCGTCCTTGAGGACGAAACTCTGCGAGGCGTTTTCTGACAAGCTGAAAATCACCGTGTGAACCCACACGGTGATTTGTTTTTATATTATTCAGTTTCGTACAGTGCCAGGAATTCTTCCAGACACAGGCCCTTGCTGTTCATATATGTGGCAGCCTCTACGCCCACATAGCGGTAATGCCAGGGCTCGTAATCTACGCCGGTGATGTCTTCCTTGCCTTCGGGGTAACGGAGAATGAAGCCGT
>JBGVFW010000157.1:0-1550 GCA_045121315.1 Eubacteriales bacterium | reverse complement strand
GATTATCGCAAAGAGCATTGCGACCGCCTGCGCCCAAGTTCCCGCGAGCACGTCCGTGCCGTAGGAATAATAGATAAGGCGGATAATGGCGAATACGCCCGCCTTTACGACTGCAACGGCATGGAGAAGCGCCGTTACGGGCGTGGGAGCAACGGAAGCGGCGGGAAGCCAACCGTGGAACGGGAAGACAGCCGCTTTCACGCCGAAGCCGAAGAAAGCGAAAACGAAAAGCACCAAAGCCACGGTTTCGTCGCCGCTCACGGTGAGCGAGCCGCCGAGCGTGAAGCTTTCAGCGCCGCGGCTTACAAGATACGCAACGCAGGAGAAGGCAAACGCCGCGCCGCCGAAAGAATAAAGCATATATTTTTTCGTTGCGGCAACGCTCTTTTCGCTTCTGCCGTGCATAATGAGAGGAATTGTGAAGAGCGTGAGAAGCTCATAGAAAAGGTACATCGTAACGATACCCTCCGCAAAGGCAACGCCCATCGTCGCGCCGAAAGCCATAATGAAGAAGGCGTAAAACGATTCGAGCTTTTCTTCGTGCGCCATATATTCAAAGGCGTATACCGCCGTCACGGGCCAAAGCGTTGCGGCAAGACAGGAGAATATCTTTCCCGCGCCGTCTATGCGGAGCGTGAAGGACATATTGTTTGTAAAATGTAATATTTCAAGCTCGCCCTCGGGCGTGAACACAGCGAGCGCCCAAACGGAAAGAGCCGAAATAAGCAGCGTCACAAAAACGTAGATATTTCTCGTTCTCGTTTTGCGGAATGGCAAAAGATTAAGCACAGCGCCGCATATTATAGGAAACAGAATGGGAAAAAGCATAAAAATTTCATTCATACCGTTCACCTTACATCATGGAAGAAGCGATCTTTCCTATAATATCCGTCACGGGTGCAGCGAAAAGTCCGCCAAAGAGAGCTATAAGAGCAAGAACAGCTATCGGAACGAGCATGAGCACGGGCTCTTTCTTCGTTTCCTTGATCTGCACGGCGCCCTCACCGGGGAAGAAAGCGTGAATTGAGATAGAAAGCAGATATCCCGCCGTGAGGAGCGCGGAAACAAGGAGTGTCACAGGCACGAGCCAAGAGAAAACGCCGAGCGCGGAATCGAGCGAAGCCATCGCAAGATACCATTTGCTGATGAAACCGCCCGTGGGGGGAATACCGATAAGCGAGAGAGAAAGGAGCGTGAAGCAAACGAACGTCACAGGCATCTTTTTGCCGATGCCGTGGAGCTCGTCCACGCTTGTTTTGCCGTAAAGAAAGATCACCGCACCGCAGCAGAGAAAAAGACCGACTTTAACAACGGCGTGGAAAACTATCTGCAAAAGTGCTCCTTCAAGACCCGCTTCCGTAAAGAGGAACAAGCCGCAAAGTACGTAAGAGATCTGGCTGACCGTAGAGTAAGCAAGGCGTTTTTTAAACACCTTTTCTCTGTACGCCATCATAGAACCCATGAGAACTGTGAGAAGCGCGAGGCAAAGAAGCGCAGTTTGAACCCACGTTCCCGCAAGAATGTCCGCGCCGACGGTGAAGTACACCGTG
>JBGVFW010000156.1:0-5135 GCA_045121315.1 Eubacteriales bacterium | reverse complement strand
TAGAACGGGAGATCGTCGTCAGCCGCCATTTCTTCAAACTTGGGAGCGCTTCCCATGTCGGAAGAGAATGCGGGAGCCTGATAATCATCTCCGCGAGAGCTTTCGCTCTTCTTTTCAACGAAGTTTGCCTCATCAGCTACGACTTCAGTTGCATAACGCTTGGAACCGTCGTTCGCCGTCCAAGTTCTTGTCTGAATAGAACCGCATATGCAAATAGCGTTGCCTTTTCTGAAGTATTTGCAAATAAACTCAGCGGTATTTCTCCATGCAACGATATTGATAAAGTCGCTCTGTGCTTGTTCACCTGCTCTTGTAAATCTGCGTGTAACGCCGATAGAGAAGGTTGTGACACTCACACCCGAGGGAGTCTGTTTAAGTTCCGGGTCAGCTGTAAGATGTCCGATAAGAATTACCTTGTTAAGGCTTGCCATTTCTGCGAGTCCTCCTCAAAAATTTACGCTACGCTGATAGTCATGGAGCGCATGATATCTTCGGAAATGTTGAAGTTACGTTCAAGTTCAGCAACGAAGCTTGTTTCAGCTTTGTAGTTTACAAGAACATAGTAGCCTTCCGTAAGATCGTTGATGGGGTATGCAAGCTTGCGTTTGCCCCATTCGTTGAAAGATTCAACTTCACCGTTAGCTTCGATAAGAGCTTTGAATTTTGCAACAACTGCCGCAACTGCTTCTTCACCCTTTGTCATATCAACGATGAACATTGTTTCATAGGATGCTTTGATGTTTTCCATGTAAGTACACCTCCTTTTGGACATAAGGCCGCGAACACTCATTTTTCGCAGCAAGGAGAAAGTTGTCATTAAGACACTTTTCCGAATTGATATTTTATCATATTCGAAAAGAAATGTCAATATTTTTTTGGAAAATAGATATAAATTTTATACATTTTCATTTAACTTTATAAAAAACTCTTGCATTTTTTCTTGGTATATGGTATCATTAAATACAAATGTTTATATAGGCGGTTTTTCGCCTTGATCTAATGAAAATTTCGGCGGGGTTTCCCTGCCCGATTCGGAGGTTAATGAAAATGACAATTCTCGCTTACGTTCTCGGTTCTGTTCTTATGGTTGCTTCCATTGCAATCGTTCTTCTTGTTCTGTTCCAGAGTTCCAAGAAGCAAGGTCTTTCCGGCGCTATCGGCGGCACTTCCGGCGATTCCTACTTCGGCAAAAACCAGGGTCAGACAAAAGAAAAGAAGCTCAACCGTATCACAACGATCGCTTGCGCAGTTTTCGCAGTCGTTGCAATCGTAGCTTACATTCTCTGCTCTTGACAAAAACGAAAAAAAGCCGCCAAAAAGGACGGCTTTTTTCTTATTTCGCTTTATTTGTTAACATTTATGATATATAATGTTTTATGTATAAACTTTTAAATTCAAGAAAGGTTGCAAAATGAGTAAAAACAAAAAACAAAAATGCTCTTATATTCCCGAACGCCGCGGTAAAGTCGGCGGTCAGGCAGTGCTTGAGGGCGTTATGATGCGTTGCGGAGAAAACGTTGCGACAACTGTGCGCCGCGATGACGGCACAACCGTTACGAAAACATCAAAATTCGTCCCTCTGCGCAAGAAAAATAAATTCTTTCAGATTCCTCTCGTTCGCGGCGTGGTGAACTTCATAGACTCCATGCGTCTTTCCCTCTCCACTCTCAACGATTCCGCGGAAATGCTCGGCATAGACGAGGAAATGGAAGAAACAAAATTCGAAAAATGGCTTAAAAAGCACTTCGGCAAAGGCGTTATGGATTTTATCATGGGCGTTGCAATGGTGCTCGGCGTGGCTTTGGCTGTTTTCCTTTTCATGTTTTTGCCCACGTTTTTCACGGGTCTTATCGAAAAAGCCACAGGTGAACTCGGCCTTTGGAAAAGCGTTATCGAAGGCGCTATAAAAGTTGCCATATTTGTTGCATATATGCTCTTGGTATCTCTTATGAAGGATATCCGCCGCACGTTCGAATACCACGGTGCGGAGCATAAATCCATCTTCTGCTATGAAGCAGGAGAAGAGCTCACGGTTGAGAACGTAAAGAAACACTCCCGCTTCCACCCTCGCTGCGGCACAAGTTTCATGTTCGTAATGATATTGCTCAGCATAATCGTGGGTCTTTTCATCACTTGGGAATCGAAGCTTTTGCGCGTTGTGCTCAAACTCCTCCTCCTTCCCGTAGTTATGGGCTTGGGATATGAATTTTTGATGTACGCGGGCAAACACGATAACTTCATCGTTCGCGCACTCTCAGCTCCCGGTCTTTGGATGCAGAGAATTACAACTCACGAACCCGATGAAAAACAGATCGAATGTGCCATAGCATCTCTCAAAGCCGCTATGCCCGACGAATTCCCGCCCAAAGAAAAAGCGGACGGCGAAACCGCGCAAGAAGAATGACATATTTTGAATTTAAGAAATATATAAAAGAAGAACTTGCCCCTGTTTCGGGCGAATTCGCCGCGTACGAAGCGGAAAAGATTGTCTGCCACGTTTTCGGTGCGGACAGGCGCGCTCTCACGCTTCTTTCGCACAATGAAGCTCCCGACAAAACAGAACAAGCAAAAAGCATTATCGCTCGTCGCAAAAACGGCGAGCCTCTTGCATATATACTGGGAAATACCGACTTTTTCGGACTGAACCTTTCGGTTTCTCCCGCTTGCCTCACTCCACGTGCGGACACGGAAGTTATAGTTGAGAAAGCGCTCGAATTTCTCGGTAAAAACAAGGTGGAAGTCCTCGATATCTGCACAGGAAGCGGATGTATCGCCCTTGCTATCGCCGCAAACTCCTGCGCGAATGTTCATGCGCTCGACATTTCCGAAGACGCGCTCGACGTGGCAAAGCAAAACGCGGAAAGATGTGGGCTTGCTGAACGTGTGACTTTCGCAAAATGCGACGTACTTGCAAAAGATTTTGAAGCAGACAGCAAAAAATACGACCTTATCGTGTCTAACCCGCCGTATATCCCAACAAAAGATATAGAAGCTCTCTCGCCGGAGGTACATTGCGAACCATATACGGCGCTCGACGGCGGTGAAGACGGACTTGTCTTCTACAAAAAGTTCATGGAAACGCTTCCGCAGAAGCTAAAGCGCGGCGGTCAAATTATATTTGAAATCGGCTACGACCAAGAAGAAGCGCTGCGCGCAATTTGCCAAAAAGCTGGCTGCGCGCACGAATTTTTTCTCGATTACGGTGGAAATATCCGCGGCGTTATCATAAAACCCGATCTTTCATAATATAATTTTATCAACTCAACTATTTCATTTTACTTTGGAGGTTCGTATGTCCCAAAACAGCGCAATAGGCGTTTTCGACAGCGGCCTTGGTGGACTTTGCGCCGTGCGCGAGCTTTCGCTCCTACTGCCAAACGAAAACATCGTATATTTCGGCGACACAGGCAGAGTCCCATATGGCTCAAAATCTCGCGAAACCATTCGCAAATACACGCGCGAGGATGCGAGTTTTCTCCTTTCCCACGGCGTAAAAGCCATGCTCGCCGCCTGCGGCACCGTCAGTTCCAACGCGCTGGAGTGCATAAGAGAGATAACGGACATTCCAGTTTTTGGTGTTGTGCAGGATGCGGCGAAAGCGGCTTACGCGGCATCAAAAACAAAGCGTATCGGCATTATCGGCACGCAAGCCACGGTAAATTCGGGCATCTTCAAGCGCAAGATAGAAGAGATAGACAGTGGCGCCGTCGTTTTGCAAAAAGCGTGCCCGCTTTTCGTTTCACTCGTTGAATACGGTTTCACCGCCGACGAGGATGAGATAACGCGCCTTGCCTGCAAACGGTATCTTGCCGAGTTTGATGGCAAGATAGACACGCTCATCATGGGCTGCACGCACTTCCCCATAATCAAAAAAGCTATTGCAGCCGCGCTCCCCGGCGTAACTCTCATCAACCCCGCCAAAGAAGCCGTAAAGGCGATGGCGGCAGAGCTTGAAGCGAAAGATATGCTCCGCAAATCGAATGAAAAAGGCGAGGTAAAATATTTCGTTTCTGATGACCCCGCAAGGTTTGGAGCATCGGCAAGCATCTTTTTGGGAGAAAGCGACGGAATTTTTGCAGAAAAAGTAGATGTGAATAAAATATAAAATCAAAAACGGGCGAACCTGATATGCACCCCAAAAGTTAGACACTTTTGGGGTGCATATCAATATATCCTGCGTTTTTATTCAATTTTATTTGCCAACATATCCCTGCTCCACGTTTTCCTCGATAAGTTCAAGGATCGTGGGCCAGAGGGCAGGTATGCCCTTTTCCACGGGCGCCATACGCGCAAGGATAGCTTCCTTGCCCACGCCGCCCGCAAACCATGTGTCGCCTTTATTAAGGCAGTTTGCAAGGAAAGGTTGGAGCCTGTCAAGGCTGATAGCATAAAGCGCATCGACAGTTTCCATAGCGTCAAACTCTTCCCAAAGCCCGCGAAGCTCAGCTCCGTTTTCTATCATAGAGAAAAGCCTGTCCGCCGCCGCGCTTTCACGCTCTTTCTTCGTCAGATTAGCATTTTTGTCATAGGCGAAAGTGTCGCCCGCGTCAATTTCCACGATATCGTGAACGATAAGCATTTTCAAAACGCGAAGAAGGTCAACACCCTCGGGCGCGAATTTTTCGAAAGCGAGCGCCATAACAGCGATATGATATGAATGTTCCGCGTCGTTTTCCCTTCTTGAACCATCGAAAATGGAGGAACGGCGAAAAATACTTTTCATCTTGTCCATTTCAATGGTAAATTCAAGCGCGCGGGCGAGATTTTTGTCATCCGGAAAAATCATACGCCGGAGTAAGCAGCAAAGCCGCCGTCGATCGGCACTACAACGCCGTTTACAAAGCCGGAAGCATTGTTATCGCAGAGCCAGAGGAGCGTACCCGTGAGGTCTTCGGGTGTACCGAATCTGCCCATAGGTGTGTGAGAAAGAATCTTGTTGCTTCTTTCTGTGTATGTGCCATCGGGGTTCATAAGGAGCGCGTGGTTCTGGTTTGTAAGGAAGAAACCGGGAGCCATAGCGTTAACTCTGATGCCGACCTTGGAGAAGTGAACTGCGAGCCACTGTGTAAAGTTGGAGATAGCCGCTTTCGCACCGGAGTATGCGGGGATCTTTGTAAGGGGACGGAAGCTGTTCA
>JBGVFW010000155.1:0-6317 GCA_045121315.1 Eubacteriales bacterium | reverse complement strand
CGCTTTAACGTAAATCTTAACGTGATCGTAAAAATCGTATGTCATATCTTTTGTTCCTCTATCATTGAAAGAAATTTTTCTTCGTCTATTATCTTAATTCCCAGCGACTCCGCTTTTGTCAGCTTTGAACCCGCTTCTTCTCCTGCGAGAACGAAGCTTGTTTTTTTGGAAACGCTGCCGGAGCATTTGCCGCCGTAGCTTTCTATCATGGCGCTTGCCTCCGCGCGGGAGAGCGTCGGGAGCGTACCGGTGAGAACGAACGTAAACCCTGAGAAAAAGTCGCCTTTTTTCTCGCTTTCGTATTTGGTTGTAACGCCGTGTGCGATAAGCTCGTCAACGAAAACTCGCGTCTGCGGATGCGAGAAGAAGTTTACCACGTCCTCCGCTGTGACGGCACCAAAATCGTCTATTGCAACGAGGTCGTCAACAGTTGCAGTGAAAAGCTTTTCTATATCGCCAAAACGCTGTGCCAGGCTCTTTGCCGCTTTTTCACCGATGTTTCGTATGCCGAGAGCGAAGATGAGCTTGTCAAGCCCACGCGTTTTGGAGCTTTCTATGGCAGAAATGAGATTTTGGGCGCTTTTTTTGCCCATACGCTCGAGGTTTTCAACGTCCTCCGCGCGCAAGCTGTATATATCAGATGTTTTTGAAATAAGTCCTGCGCCGATGAGCAGTTTTACAACGGCGGGGCCCATGCCCTCAATGTTCATTGCATCGCGCGAAGCGAAGTGCTCTATGCTTCGCTCTATCTGCGCAGGGCAGGAGGTGTTGTTCGTGCATCGCGTTGCCGCTTCATCTGCGTCACGAGAGACCACCTCTCCGCAGGAGGGGCAGATATGGGGCATTTCGTATGGTGTTTCCGCGCCCGTGCGCTCTTCCTTGCAAACGGAAACTATTTCGGGAATGATATCTCCTGCTTTCTGCAAAATTACCGTGTCGCCTATGCGGATATCCTTTTCCGTGATGAAGTCGATGTTGTGGAGCGTGGCGGCGGAAACCGTGGAACCCGCCACACGGACGGGTGTCAGTAGAGCTTTTGGCGTAAGCACGCCTGTGCGCCCGACTTGGATGACTATATCTTCCACCTTTGTTTTGACCTGTTCCGGAGGAAATTTATATGCTACCGCCCATTTAGGCGTGCTTGTGTTTTCACCAATCTCCGTGCGCTCCGCAAGGTTGTCGGCTTTGATAACCACGCCGTCGATATCGTATGGAAGAGAGCCGCGCATTTCGCCGAGCTCTTTTATCCTGCCGAGGATATTTTCTGCGCCCGAGAGCATTTTGCGGTCGGGTATAACGTGAAATCCTTGCGAAGCAAGGTATTCAAGGCTTTCTGTGTGTGAGGTAAAGGTCTTTCCCTCGCAACGCTGAATGTTGAAAACGAAAATATCAAGGTTTCGCTTCGCCGTTATTTTTGAATCAAGCTGGCGCAGAGAGCCTGCGGCGGCGTTGCGCGGGTTGGCGAAAGTTTTAGTACCCGCTTCCTCACATTCCTCGTTGAGCTTCGCAAAACTTTTGCGCGGCATATATACTTCGCCGCGTACTTCAAGCAGAGGGAGCTCGTCGGGAAGTGTGAGGGGAATAGTCTTTACCGTTTTGAGGTTTTCGGTAACGTCCTCACCCACGATGCCGTCGCCTCGTGTGGAGCCGACGGTAAGCTTGCCGTCGCGGTATTCAAGCGAAACGGAAAGACCGTCTATTTTGGGCTCGACGGAAAAATACGGCGCGTGGCCGAGCACGTTTTGGGTTTTATCCAGAAAATCTGACGTTTCTTCAAAGGAGAAAACGTCCGAAAGACTGCCCATTCGAACGGTGTGCGTGACCTTTTCAAATTTTGAAAGAGCCTCGCCGCCCACGCGTTTCGTAGGGGAGTTTTCACTTGCAAGCTCGGGAAACTTTTCTTCAAGCTCCAAAAGCTCGCGGAACATCATGTCGTATTCATAGTCTGTAATTTCGGGGGAATCGTCAACGTAATAAAGCTTTGCCGCTCTGTTTATCTTTTCACAAAGCTCGGCTATTCGTTTTGCCGCGGTTTCTTTTTCTGACATAATTTAACACACCGCAAAAAAATATTTATAATATTATACCATAAACCCCTGTGAAAAAACAGATGTTTTTGAAAATAAATCTTGCGCTTTGGGTGTTTTTATCGTAAAATATTTGTATAAATGATTAAAAAGGCGGTGAAAAAAATGAAAGTAACGGTAAATCGTTTTGAGGAAGGCTTCGCCGTTCTGCTCAAGGACGAGGGCGTCGGCGCGTACGACGTGCCGCGCGAACAGTTAAAAGCAGACGTTCATGAGGGGGATATTCTCGACGTGGAGTTTGACGAAGCGGGAAAGCTTGCCTCCGTTGTGTTCTTGGAAGAGGAAACACGCGCACGCCGCGAACGCGCAAAAGCGCTTATGGAAAAATTGAGAAAGAAAAAATAGAAGGTTTTCCGCACAGAAAACCTTTTGAATTTGTATTGACGTAAATTATATAACGTGGTATAATATAAGTGAAATAAGGCGAGCCGATAGACGGTTAGCCCTTGATCGGTTTAAAAGAAATAAACCGAACTTTGCGAGAGTGGCGGTTTATTTCTTTTTTGTCATTATATCAACAACAAAAAGGCTTTCTTAGGAAAGCCTTTTTGTTGTATATTATAAGGGGTTACGCTGAAATGTGTTAAGACCTCTTCCGTCAACCTACGGTTGCCACCTTCCCCAAAGGGGAAGGTCGGCTGCGCCATGACGGGAGAGGTGGGTGGCGCGTAAGCACACTTTTTTCTTTATGCAATAAATATCGGTTGCGTGAAAAACAACCGATTTTATATTTTTGAGTGTTTTTACTCTACGTCGTTGTCCCAGTTATCGGAGATGTCGTCCGGGTACTGGCGCGTATAGCTCTTTATAAGGTTGCGTATCTCAAGCATACGCTCTTTTGTCGTGGCTTCGAAAATAAGCACGAGCTCGGGCATATTGGAGGAAGCGCGGATAAGACCCCAGCCGTCTTCAAACTGAACGCGAGCGCCGTTGATATCGCAAACCTTTCCGGGAAAATCTTTTTTGAGCTTTTCCGTGATCTCGTCGATAATGCCGTATTTCTTTTCATCGGCACAATGAGCTTTGATCTCGGGGGAAGTAACATATTTGGGGAATGTGTCGATGATCTCGGAAACAGTTTCGTCCTGATGAGAGAGGAACTCAACAAGTTTTGCCGCAACGAACGTTGCGTCGTCAAAGCCATACCAATCGTCGCCGCCCATGAAGATGTGACCGCTGCGCTCGCCTGCGAGCTCTGCGTTCATTTCGTGCATTTTTGCTTTGATGTAGGAATGACCAGTCTTCCACATGATGGGCTGACCGCCGTTTGCTTCAATAACGTCTGTGAGAGCTTTGGAGCATTTTACGTCGTAGATAACTTTTGCGCCAGGAACTTTTTCAAGGAGCTGTTTTGCGATGAGAGCGAGTACGGTGTCGCTCCATACGTTGTTGCCTTTTTCATCGATAACGCCGATTCTGTCGCCGTCGCCGTCGAAGGAAAGACCGATGTCAGCGTGAATGTAGGGATGAAGGATCATTTCTTTCATTCTCTCTCTGCCTTTGAGCTCGGAGGGGTTGGGAAAGTAGTGGGGGAAAGACGTGTCGGGGTCGATGTTGAGCTGGAACGTCATGCAACCGAGACGCTGGAATACTTCGTAAACGAAAAGACCTGCGCCGCCGTTCGCAGCGTCGAGAACGACGCGGAGCTTTTTGGGACCCATATGGATGCGGGAAACGATATCGTCAATATATGCATCGCGCACGTCAACTTCTTCGTAGTTACCTTTTTCGCCTTCATTAGGAAGATCGAGGAGGGAGTAAACTTCTTTAATATCATCGGGTTCGAGCGTTTTGGAATAACCGTTTGCAAATTTGAAGCCGGACCAACCGTCGGGGTTGTGGCTTGCTGTGATCATAACTGCGCCTTCACATTTAAGGTGATATTGTGCAAAATACGTTACGGGGGAGAGGGAAAGACCCGTATAGAATACGTCTATGCCGTTGTCAAGAAGCGCTTCCGTTGCGGAGCTTGCGAAAGCGGGGGAGCAGGAGCGGCTGTCGTAGCCGACAACAGCTCTTGTGATGTTTCTTCTTTTGAGGTATTTTGCGTATGCGCTTACGATCTTGTAAACATTTTCGGGGGAGAGCTCTTCTTCACAAACTCTGCCGCGGATATCGTATTCGCGGAACATACTGCGGAATGCCTGAGGATATTTGTTGTCGATAATCATAGTTTATTTTTTGCCTTTCGGTAATTTTGTGTGTGAATGAGGATATGCAAGGGGGCGGACCGTCGAGGACTCCGGTCCATACGGAATATATGAAATTTTTTATTTCTTTTTGGGCAAAGTTCTTTTTGCTTACTTTTTCTTCGAAAGAAAAAGTGAGTTATTCTTCGTCCCAGTTATGCCATACGTTAACGACGTCTTCGTTTTCTTCGAGGTTTTCGAGGAGGAGGTTCATAAACTTCTTACCGTCTTCCGTATCGATGGAAACGTATGTTGCAGGAACTTTCGCAACTTCTGCGGAAGCGAATTTGTAGCCTTTCTTTTCAAGGTCTTCGCAAACTGCGGAGAGGTCGTCGGGCTCTGTGTATATCTCGTAGAAGCCGTCTTCTTCCGCAAAGTCTGCCGCGCCGCATTCGAGCGCGTCCTCCATGAGCTTATCGCCGTCAACAACTTTGTCGCCATATTCGTCTGTTTCGGAAACGACGATAACGCCTTTTGCCGTGAACATGAAGCTTACGGAACCCGTAACGCCGAGCTTGCCGCCGAATTTGTCGAAGTAGTGGCGAACATCGCCTGCTGTTCTGTTTTTGTTGTCTGTTGCGGCTTCAACGATGACTGCAACGCCGCAGGGACCGTAGCCTTCGTATACGAGCTCTTCGTATGCAACGGCGTCTGCACCGGACGCTTTTTTGATAACGCGTTCGATGTTGTCGTTAGGCACGTTGTTGGCTTTTGCTTTTGCGATAAGGTCGCGGAGCTTTGCGTTGGAAACGGGGTCTGCGCCGCCTTCCTTAACCGCGATAGCCATTTCTTTGCCTATTTTTGTGAAGACTTTGGCACGCTGTGCGTCAGTCTTCTCTTTTTTGTGCATAATATTTTTCCATTTGCTATGTCCTGACATTGGGTAATCTCCTTATAAATGGTATATATTAAAATTAAAATTTACTGAAAAATGAATGTGCGAACTTTTAAGCAAAGTTCTTTTTGCCTACTTTTTCTACGAAAGAAAAAGTAGGTCATATTTTTTCCGGGTGCTTGATGCAAATGAGTTCGAGTGCTTTGCCCAAGATGTCGCGCGTGCCGCGGGTGAGCGCGATACGAACGGCTTTCTTTTCTTCGTCCTCGCAAGTTGCGATGGGGCAAGCCTGATAGAATCTGTTGAACGCGCCGCAGAGGTCGAGAATATATCTCGTTACGACGCTGGGCTCCATGCCCGAGATGGCTTCTTTGATCTTTTCGGGGAAGAGGGAGAACGTTTTAATAAGGTCGCGCTCCGTTTTGTCGAGTGCAACGCCGTTTTCGGGAAGAGAAACATTTGCGTTCTGACCGAGCTTGGAGAGGATGCTGCAGGTTCTGGCGTAAGTATACTGCGCGTAAGGGCCTGTGTTGCCGTTGAAATCAAGCGCGTCTTCCATAACAAAGTTTATGTCGCGTATGCGGTTGCTGGAAAGATAATAGAATACGATAGCGCCGACGCCGACAGCTTCTGCAGCTTCGTCTTTGTTCTGCATATTCGGGTTCTTTTCTTCCATGATCGAGCGAACCTTTTCGATGGCAAGAGCAAAAAGATCGCGCAGAAGGATAACGTTGCCTGTTCTCGTGGCGAGTTTTTCACCGTTGATACTTACCGTGCCATAAGGAACATGATAGAGCTTTTTGGCAAAATCGTAGCCCATAAGCTCAACGACCTTGAACCATTGTGCAAAGTGGAGAGACTGACCGGCGGATGTAACGTAGATACATTTGTCAAAATGGTACGTTCTGTCGCGGTAAACAGCCGCCGCAATGTCACGCGTGGGGTAGAGAGTGGAACCGTCGCGCTTGAGAATGAGGCAAGGGGGCATATTGTATTCGGCAAGGTCAACGATGGAGGCGCCGTCGTCGATCTTCATAAGGTTTTTGTCTTTGAGTATCTGAACTTGTTCGGGCATCTTGTCCGTATAGAAGCTTTCGCCGTTGTAGCTGTCGAAAGTGATGCCGAGCTGGTCGTAAGTCTTTTTGTATTCTGCAAGGCTGATGTCGCTGAACCATCTCCACAGAGAAAGGTTTTCTTCATCGTGGT
>JBGVFW010000154.1:0-3265 GCA_045121315.1 Eubacteriales bacterium | reverse complement strand
AAATCGCTTATAACAAGCTCGTACGTGTCCGTCACGTATGCAAGAGTAGTTCCCGGATACAAGGCCATATCAGGATACTCAGTGTTCCAAAATTTTGGTGTTTTTCCTCCGATGTATTGTCGAATTTCATCTGCAACTTGAAAAGAAGAAAGAAGTCTTCCCAGTTCTGCACGTCCGGGGCTGAATACACTGCCATCTGTGCATAAAAGGAGCAGTTCATTTTTTTCTGATTTAATTAAACGAGCTTTCATATCACTCTCTCCAATGCAAAAAATTTGATGCCCGCCCTACGTAAATAAGACAAGCATCTTCTTTTTATTTGTTTTATAATCGATTATAAACCACAAGAGTTATACTATCAAGAGCCCCTTTAACGCTTCCATAACTAAAACGAGGGGTTTTACAGCGTTATTTTACAACGTGGGGCGATATTTATCGCTCCGGAATTATAATTTCTTTTGATTTATTTTTACCTAAATTGCAGTTTTTTTGTGCATTTTGGATCTTTTGATTTAATTTTTCAATACGAGGTGCCTGAACACGAGTAGCCAAATGTCCGTTCTTTGCACGGTCACGAACCATACGATTCAATATCCCGTCAACCAACTTTTGGTCGTTAGCATTATACGCGACAAAAACAGTATCAAGATTCGGTATTCCGTAATAACCGTAATTATCGAAGAAATAGTGTAAACCGTTAGCATTAGCAAGACTGATAAAATTCAGCAGATCATCAGATGGAATTTCTACAGCAAGATCCTCGCCGCGATAACTTACTCTATCTTTGATATACTGGAAATTATCCTTTTTAGCAAACTTATATGCTATATTATAAAAAGCTTTTGCAATAAAAGGCTCGTCAGCCAAAGAATAGGACAGGCTGTGCATTTCCCATTTAGACGGGTTAAGGTTCTTTATAGCTTCATACCCTTCGCTTTGAAATTTTTCATCCAACACACGGCAAAACGTTTCATAACTCACAGTATTACCATAAGGATTAACTGTGCCGAAGGTTGTAAATGCAGCTTTTTGCTTGTCACTGAGAATACCGTAATCAGTTACACATTTTGGCCCAATAGAATAGCAGACCTCAGGATAATTCTGATCCATATAATTTACAAAATCTTTAAGTCTGTGTGCCGGTAACACCGCATTTGAAACACTTAAACAGTTATTTTGCAACGCATCGAGATGAATGTTTCTTTTTTTGCTGAAAAGTCTTTTTAAATGAGCAAAGATACTACCGCCATACAAGAAACGATCGCTGCGTCTGTATTCGAGCCATTTTTTTAAAAATGGATTTTTGGTGCGTTCTCGTTTAAAAAAACGTGCAAGGCTTTTTAAGTAAATCAGTTTTCCGCTTATATCGAGGTCTGTCGTATTTAAAACTCTCGACAATTCAACGAGCCGTTGAAAATCGGTTCCTAATATTCTATCGGGAACCGGAGTCCCATATTCAAAATAAATATTTCTCACGAACTCCGCGTCTCGACAATAATCCATAGCCGATTGGATTTCAAACAGCAATTTCGATTCGTTTTCGCAATCCAACTTTATAGCATATTGCTTAGGGAAAAACACTTTGGTGTTTCTTTTGGGACGGGCTGCTATTTCTGTAACATCAGTATCGGCCGGCTTTGGCTCAAAACCTATATAAATATATTTTTCGGTTTTATTGGACGCCGGATACGGGCGACGTTCAATAATTTGCCCGTGAAGCCCATACTGCTTACACAAAATATCGATGCGTTCGGCAAAAGTGCTCATAGAAACATCATCCAAATCTAATAACATATTGGCTGCGTTTGACTGTTTAGCCTTCTCTACATCCTTCACGGCACTGCCCTCCTTCATTGTATCCTAATTTCCGTATTTTTTTATCGAATACATATTAATTGGAAACACTGGTTTCCTCATATTCTCGAATTATTTCTTCTTGTAAAGCTTTGGTGTTAAATGTATCGGCATCGTTTTGCAAAAATTGCACACAAGACTCTTCAAAACACAAATTGATACTTGCTGTCTTAAAACCTGCAATTTCCTTTTTTTCGATCATTCCAATCAACGGAACAGACGCCAATACAAAATATTCGCCTTTAAAAGCATCAGGGAAAATACATAATGTAAGTCCGGGAACTTCAGTATCTTCCTCTTTCACTTTTAAAGAATCGCTTGCAAAGCGATCCAAGAAGAACCACATTTTTTTATAATCCTCGTCACCATTGGAATTAAAAACAAACTCAAAACCGTAGTATAATTGATTACTTTCACCCGAAAATCTTGATACATTGATAATTGGTTTACTCACATAGAGATGGTTAACCTCTTCAACGGCGCCGTTTTCATCCCAAATTTCATGAAATAAACCGAATTTAGTTTTTTTACGGCCTTGCTCATTAGGCCCATTTATAGCATCGAGAATTTCTTTAACATCCACAATAAATTCCTCCTTATTTAAAAACAGACTTATAGGTCCGAATGAATTCAAATTTTTATCAACACGCACAAATTATATTATTTGATATTATTATACCGCGTGCGCTTGAAATTGTCAATATTTGTCCAAATGTTTGTATTAAAAATGAAATATATTCGTTGTATTTTTCACATTTTTTGCGGTTGATATATTACAATTTCATGTAAAGAACGAATAGAATCCCCCTCTATAACTTTTGTGTGTTTTAAAGCTGCCGCAGGAATACTTTCATTCAGACTACTTTGTCGGGTGATTAACTCATCTTTAGTTTTTTTATAAAGTCCACAAGTAAATTCACCGTAAACATGAAATGATTCGCTGTGGATGTCTTCATCCGAAGTTTGGATAATTTCATTGGTAACAATATTTTTAAATTTTTTGGGATTTCTCATTATTTTTACAAAATACTGTCTATCGTAATCGATAGCGTCTAAAATGAGATCCAGATCACTTGTTTTAATGTCTTTGATTCTATGATAAATAATCTGACGCATTTTTAATCTTTTTTTATCAGAATCTTCCGCGCGAAAAAACTCATTTCTCATTCAAATCATGCTGCTATTTTATATTTTCAAATAGCAGCTTCCTCCCTTCGTATATTACATACGCCCCCGAACAGTGTTTTCTCCCAACACACCGTTTGCTGACTTTTAATACAAGAAGTATTTTTTCAAACTGTAAACCCCTGTTTCAACTTCGGAGCACATTACCCTCTCCGTGACATACTCCCACCACTTGTAAATGTGGGGGCTTCTCGCTCAATACATCTATCGATGTAAGTATCAACGA
>JBGVFW010000153.1:0-1580 GCA_045121315.1 Eubacteriales bacterium | reverse complement strand
AACTGCTCCACCTCACGAATAATCTGATTGGCTATAAAATCTTTTCTCGTACTATTTGCTTGAACAATAGCTTCAATCAAATTTTCCGGAACGTCTTCATAGTTGGCTAACAATTGCTTTGTGTCCTTTGGCAAACAGTATCCTCCATATCCAAAAGACGGATTATTATAATGCTCACCAATACGAGGATCCAAGCACACACCCCTGATAATATCACTGGTGTTTAATGCTTTCATTTCTGCATAAGTATCAAGTTCGTTAAAATAGCTTACTCTTAAAGCTAAATATGTGTTCGCAAAAAGCTTAACGGCCTCGGATTCTGTTAATCCCATAACAAGGGAACTGATTTCTGTTTTTTTAGCTCCTTGTTTTAATAGATCAATAAACTCATTTGCTACTTGTACTTGCTCTTCGTCGCCAACATCTGCACCAACGATGATTCTCGAAGGATATAAGTTGTCATACAAAGCCCATCCTTCTCTTAAGAATTCCGGACTAAAATAAATATTTGTGCAGTTTTTTCTTGCTCTTATTCCTTCGGTAAAACCAACCGGAACAGTTGATTTAATAATAATATTGGCAGCAGGATTTACCAATAAAGCTTCATCAATTACAGATTCAACTGCTGAGGTGTCAAAGAAGTTCAACTCACTATCATAATTGGTTGGTGTTGCTACAATTACATATTCGGCGCTCATATACGCAGAATGCGCATCCATGGTAGCTGTTAAATCTAATTTTTGATTCTGAAACGCTTCTTCAATCCCCTTGTCACAAATAGGAGACTTGCGCTCATTAATCATATCAACTTTTTGCTGAATAATATCTACCGCTATAACTCTGTTTTTTTGTGCTAAAAGCGTAGCCATAGAAAGTCCAACATATCCAGTTCCAACTACAACAATATTTTTCTTTGAACGCTCCATGAACCTCAACCTCTCATTTCATCTAATGGTATGCCCTTAAAGTAATCAATGGTTTTTGCCAATCCTGTTTCAAGAGACACTGTAGGCTCCCATCCAATACATTTATTTATCAAAGAAATATCCGGTTTGCGTCTAACAGGATCATCTGCCGGAAGTTCTTTATAGGCGATTTTTGATGTAGAGCCTGTCATTTCAATTATTTTATTTGCAAGCTCTAACATAGAAACTTCAACCGGGTTACCGATATTAAACGGTCCCGTAAAATCCGGATTGTCATTATTCATTACGGCAATCATTCCATTTATCAAGTCATCAACGTAGCAGAAGCTTCTTGTTTGCATTCCATCTCCATAAATGGTAATATCTTTACCTTTAAGTGCCTGGATGATGAAATTGGACACCACTCGTCCATCGTCATAACTCATATAAGGTCCATATGTATTAAAAATACGCAAAACCCTTATATCAACGCCATGTTGACGTTTATAGTCAAAAAACAATGTTTCAGCGACACGTTTTCCTTCATCATAACACGAACGCGGACCAATGGGATTTACATTACCGTGGTACTGTTCTACCTGTGGATGAATAGTCGGATCGCCATATACTTCACTGGTGCTTGCTTGCAAAATTCGCGCTCCAGTGCGTTTCGCC
>JBGVFW010000152.1:0-3806 GCA_045121315.1 Eubacteriales bacterium | reverse complement strand
TTCTTGAAGTATCTGCAAATGCAGCATTATTATCGCCCAAAGTGAAAAAACAAGCAACACGGGATTAAAAAATATCAAAAGTAACCCAATATACATCAAGTCAAAACCTAAAAACGCAGGATTTCGGCTCATGAAATAAATTCCGTAATTCACAAATTCCGTTTTTTCATTCTCTGCAATTCCCGCGCGCCAATTGTCTCTCATCGTGTAAACGGAAAAGGCAAATAAAATATCGCCGAGCACAGCAATAACGATACCCACACATCTCCATGGAATGCTAAGAAGAGCTACGCCAAGAAAAACGCTTGCAACCTGCACGGCAACGATTGAATAAGTTGCTATCTTCATAATTAGTTCAATATAAAATCGCCTGCCACGCATCTTTCCGCGGGCAATTTGGTCTGTACGTATTCCCTTGCGTTTCTGCAAAATTATTTTGCCAAGGTAAACACCGTAAAACACTGCCAAAATCAAGAGCGCAATTATTATATAAAACATATTATCACCTTCGTTCTATAAATGTATTATATACCCCATGGGGGTATTTTGTCAATAGTAGATTATATGATATAATTTTGAGTGAAAAATAATATAAAAATAAAATTTTAAACTTTTTTCCAACCCATACGCATTTCACGTTACTTAATAGGCGTAAACAACATGTTGTGATGAAAGCGAAGGAAGGAATGGAAACTATGAAAACATACGGAGAAAAAAGTTATAACCCCGGCTCGCTTTTTATGTCCTGTCAAGGCAAATTCGGCGCAAATTACGAACCTATGAGCTGTGCAAAGCGCAGATCGGCGCAAAACATTCTGCTCGCCGCATACAAAGAACCCCTTGCAATAGAGGAACTTTGCACTGAACTTGGTATATCCGCACCTTATATCGAGGACGAAGTGGATTTTCTAGTTCAAAATCAACTTATGAAGGCGGTCGGAAAAGATAAATACCAAACCGATTTCGTAATACTCCCGGGTAACAATCCCAACATATTCAATAAAATATACAAAGAATGTATTCCCGAATATTTTGAAAAGCTCACCGCCTTTTTGGAAAGTAAGAAAAGCGCGCTCTCAAGCGAAAAATTCAACCTCGCCGCCTTTTCTTGGGAGCGCCTTTTGTGGGTGTATATCCATATAATCACGGATATCGCCGTGAGCAGATATAAATATCTCCATAATATTCACGTAAAATACGCCGATATTCCCGTGCGCCCCAACGGAGGCAAGTGGATAGCGCTCGGATTTGACAACAGTCGAAGAAACACATATACGAATTGGGAAAAATACCATAACTACGATGGTCCCGTTCATATGACTGAAAAGGCTTTCGCGCAAGGCTTTTTCCACGATTGGAGTGGAAGCAACAGTTCAGTTTTCTTCTCCACGCCGAGCGAAGTTTTCTCACTCTGCCGCGATATCATCAAAGGAGCCAAAAGTCCCGAAACTTTAGACGAAAAAGAAAAATACTTTTTCAGCATAGCACTTGAAAATAAACTTTTTACAAAAGAAAACGGTGAATATAAGCAGACGTATTATTTTGTACCGCGCGAGCAATGGGCGGAACTTGAAAAAATGACTCACGAATTTTACGATGAAGCCAAACACATTTTCAAAAAAGCTTATGATATCGTCCTTGACGAATATCTTTCCGGCATACCGGAGCATCTGCACACGCAGATGGGAAATTTCCTTTCCAACAATTTCTCAGCATTCGTCACCTGTTCCCTCTTTGAAGCGGAAAAACACGGAATACTCTCTGCTCCCGATGAAAACAAAATGTGGCTCAGTCTCTTTGCAAGTGAATAATACCATATATTGAAATAAAAAGTTCCTATCGACACACGTCGGGAGGAACTTTTTATCAAGCACGTCAAGGTAAAGTTGTGCACCGAAGTTGGTTTCATAAAGGTCAAAAATAAAGTTTTAAAGAAAAAAATCCGATAGTTTAACACTATCGGATTCTGTTTTATTTAACCTTCATCATGGCGCGCATAGCGTTAAGTATCGCTATAACCATGACTCCGACGTCGCCGAAAACGGCTGTCCACATGTTTGCGATGCCGAACGTGGCAAGTATAAGTATAATACCCTTCACTGCGAGCGAGAACACGATGTTTTGGCGAACGATGCGCATAGTTTTGCGGGAGATTTTTATCGCAAGCGCAATTTTTGAAGGTTTATCGTCCATAAGCACGATATCTGCAGATTCTATCGCCGCGTCGCTTCCCAAAGCTCCCATGGCTATACCAACGTCCGCACGGGAAAGCACAGGAGCGTCGTTTATTCCGTCGCCAACGAAAGCAAGCTTTCTGCCGGCATCGAGCATTTTTTCAACCTCTTCGACCTTGTTCGCAGGCAAAAGCTTCGCGCGCACTTCATCAATTCCTATCATTTTTCCAACATTTTGCGCCACGGCTTCGCTGTCACCGGTCAGCATGACAGTCCTCTTGATGCCGATGGATCTGAGCGAAGATATCGCCTCTTTTGAATCAGATTTTATTTCGTCGTTTATTATGATATGACCGAGATATTTTTCGCCGCGTGCAATGTGAATTACCGTACCGGCAAGCTCACATTCTTTAAACTCCGCACCCGCTTTCTGCATAAGTGCGCTGTTGCCAAGGTAATATGTTTCGCCGTCAACCACAGCTTCAAGTCCCATTCCCGCAAGCTCTTTTGCGTTCGACACGCGGCTTTTTTCTATCTTGCCTTCGTACGCCGAAACTACCGCCTTACCAACGGGATGAGTTGAAAGGCTTTCTGCCAAGGCGGCAATTTCAAGAATCTCTTCTTTGGAAATATCTTCCGCGTGAATTGCATTTACGGAAAAGCTGCCCTTTGTGAGCGTTCCCGTTTTGTCAAAAACGACCATATCCACATTTGAAAGCGCTTCAAGGTAGTTTGCACCTTTTATCAGCACGCCTTCACGTGAAGCACCGCCAATACCGCCGAAAAACGAAAGCGGAACCGAAACCACGAGCGCGCACGGGCAGGAAACAACGAGGAATATGAGCGCTCTATGTATCCAATCGCCCCAACCTCCGAATATAAAAGAAGGAACGATAGCGAGCAAAAGCGCCGCTATAACAACGCAAGGCGTGTAGTAGCGAGCAAAGCGCGTGATAAAATTCTCCACTTTCGCTTTTTTCTCCGAGGAATTTTCCACGAGCTCCAAAATTTTCGCAACCGTGCTTTCCTCGTATCTGCTCTGAGTTTTTACGGTTATAACTCCCGTAAGATTTATGGAGCCGCTTATGACCTGCTCTCCGACCGTTTTATCAACGGGAAGACTTTCGCCCGTAAGCGCCGCAGTATTGACGGTCGTCGTACCGCTTATGATCTCGCCGTCGAGCGGAATTTTTTCACCGGGGCGAACGATTATTATTTCACCGAGCTCAACCTCCTCGGGAAAGACGGTTTCTTCTTTTCCCTTGCGTATTACCACAGCAGAATCGGGGCGGATATCCATAAGCGCGGCAATGGATTTTCTGCTTTTGCCGACGGCAACGCTTTGAAAAAATTCACCCACTTGATAAAAAAGCATAACAGCGGAGGCTTCCGCAAACTCACCCGTGGCAAACGCGCCTACCGTGGCGATGGTCATGAGGAATTTTTCGTCAAAAACCTGACCGTGCAGAATGTTCCGCAAAGCACCCCACAGCACATCGTAACCGATAACCGCATAAGGCATGAGGAATACCAAAAGCTTAAATATTCCCTCCACGGGCACAAAATACGCGCCGACGAGCAAAACCGCCGAGGCGATGATGCGCGCCAAAGTCTTTTTTTGTCTTCTGCTCA
>JBGVFW010000151.1:0-2969 GCA_045121315.1 Eubacteriales bacterium | reverse complement strand
ATTACCTCAGGCGTTTTGGATGAAAGCGTATTGAGTATGTCGTTGATTTCATCATTTACCTTATCGGTAATAATAATCACCTTTGGCTCAATACAGTTGTCGTCAATTTTGATTTCTACCTGCATTGTTTTTCCTCCTTTGTTGATAACAGTATACCACTCTTGGAAAATCAATTCCACCGTTTTTCAATAAGTGGTCGTTTTTTGAAGATAAGTGGTTATTTTTCAATAAAACAGAGCCGCCAAGCAGGAGATTATCCCACTTGGCGACTTTACTTGTCCCCAGAAACGCTTTGAATATAGACAAAAGTCCGTATCTATGTTATATTTTATACATTGAATACTAAGGCG
The DNA here is from genome assembly GCA_045121315.1 of Eubacteriales bacterium. Classification (GTDB taxonomy): domain Bacteria; phylum Bacillota; class Clostridia; order Oscillospirales; family CAG-272; genus UMGS731. The sequence continues at coordinate 2,619 of JBGVFW010000151.1, read as the reverse complement.
GTAAGAGAGCATGACTATGAATTCAAATTCAAACAATATAAACTACAACTACGACGAGCAGGCAAAGATCATGCTCGACAGGTTTATCACTCAGCTGGATTCGCAGAGCGGTAAAGCCGATCCTGACGACGCGTCGGCAGATTTGAAGTATACGCGGTCTCTGCAAATAGAAAGGCTCAACAAAAAGGGCGCTTCCATCTCTCTGGATTACACACATAATCTCGACAAGATGTTCAAGGGGATCGCTTGGAAGATGGACGTCGATACGCGTTACGTGACGAGGATCCCATTTCACAATGTTGACGCGAGGGTCGGATACTCCGTTCACGGCAAGCTGAAAAAGGAGATCCATGAAAAGGAGAATATCTACGCATTTGCGTTATGGCTCAAGGGTCAGAAGAACTCCGAGATCGACGCAGACGCTAATTATGTGTGCCCTCACTGCGGCGCTCCAACGGTCGTCAGAAAGCTCGCCGAAGGCTGCGAGTTCTGCGGAACGCGGTTCCTGCTAAACGATCTTTATCCGAAGATCACCAATTATTATACAGTCGGGACCTTCAGCTACGCCCGTCATGTACTGCCCTATGTGATTCTCGGCGGAATTCTCGGTCCGTCGATCACGTATCTCACGAATATGGATTTGTTTGCACAGGCGTTCCAAAGCGCAGACGTCCTCGGCATCATTCAATGCATATTCTATCTCGCTGTTGCCGCGGCGGTCGGTCTGGCAGGCGGATATATTCTTCTTGCCGTAGCGACAGTAGGCTATGTGCTCTTGAAATCGCTGATAAGTCTGCCGCTGATTCTCCGGTATCGTCGCGTCAGAAAGCATCTCCCGGGCTTTATGCGGAGTTTTGAACCGAACTTTTCCATCGATCATCTGTTAGGGAAGATTCTTTATTTGACAAGCATGATGGTGTACTCGGATAATTACGACGAGCTCTCAGTCTATGACGGGGAACCCATGAAAAATACCTTTGATGATATTATCGATCTTCGCTATGGAAGTCTTTTCGATGTGAAGAAATACTATGTCGAAAACGGCTTGGTATATCTGGATGTTGTGGTGCATATGGACGATATCCACTGCAAAGGCAGCAGGATCTTCAGAAAAAAGGATAAATTCAATCTCCTGCTCTGCAAAAGCACGAGCGCCGAGATCGATTACGGTTTTACGATCCACGCGGTATCCTGCCGCAGCTGCGGCGCAAGCTTCGACGCTTCACGGATCAGGCGCTGCCCGCATTGTTCAAGCCCGTATGAGCATTATAAGCACGATTGGGTGGTAAGAAGATTTGAGAAGGTTTAACAGTCAAATCACTTCTCATATGTTGGAGGATTCATTATGTATCTTAAAAACGGTCTTATTTCATTTTTAAAAGTGAAGAATGTCATTTTACTGATTCTCGGCATATTTTTTACGGCGGCTTCTGCCTCTAATATGATCGAGCTGATCGTATATTACTTCGGCGATTGGTTCACGATTATACACGCAAACAGCACTCCGGGTTCGGTATTTCTCTTTATCATCGGCGTGTTGATGATCGTATGCTCAAGGGGCTCGCGCAGGTTGATTAACGACGCCTGCTTTTTCTCAAGTTATTTTGAGGGAGATTTGAACGGATATGTCGATTTTGCGGAGCTTGCCGAAGTGACGGGCAGAACGACGTCACAAATCAAAAGCCGTATCGCGCTGCTGCACCTGTTGTATATGAAAAATTTCAGGGTCATCAAAACCGTCAATTATCAATATCCTGAAATCATCGAGCTGTACAGCAAGACTGTCACCTGTTCCTGCCGCAGCTGCGGCGGGTGGATGGAAAAGCGCGTGTACTTTGAGGGCAGATGCCCGTATTGCGGCAGCTCCGATCTAACCGCGCAGGTCGTGTCTGGACAGCGTGTTTACTTCATCAACGACAATGCAGGCAGAAAGCCAAATAATCCCGATTATTATAAAGCTTCCTCGTTGAACGCAAAGCGAATCGCGTATGCTGTCGGATTTGGTATCGCTCTGTTTTTCGTTTTCATCTTTTTCATCGTGTTTATGACCTTTGTTTCCAATTATAATAACGAGGAATATCTGAGGGAAACCTTGCTTTCGGGACGTAGTTACTCTTCGTTTGAACTGATTAGGGCAAGCATGATGAATGTGATCATCTTTTCCGCATTCGGTCTTGTAGCCGTCGGTTCGGCACTTGTGTTCACCTTCGTGCGGATGTTATCCATAGAAAACGCGCAGCGTTACGCGCGCCGTTTCGCTCAGTTTCCCGCACCTTTTATTTCACTGCCGGAGCTGGCGCAGATAAGCAGGGCAAATTCTCCGCTGGGACAGTCAAGCGGTATTACTCCCGAATGGGTTTATAAAAAAATCGTAAAATCGATCAAAGAGGGTTATCTGCGCGGCTGCTCCCCGGAAAAGCACGGCGGGGTGCTGAGAATTTCGCTTGCAAAGCAAATCGTCAAGGATCGCTGTCCCGGCTGCGGCGCGCCGATCGTGGGTGCAGTCACCGAAAACTACGCCTGCCGCTACTGCGGAAGGATCATCACAGGAGTCATCCGCAAAAAGTAATTGTTCTAATGTGAAAACAACCTTACAGATCTTATGAACCTCGGCGAGCG
>JBGVFW010000150.1:0-4292 GCA_045121315.1 Eubacteriales bacterium | reverse complement strand
ATTGAGGTACGCCTCCTCATCCTCGGGGACTAAAACAATTATTCCACTCGGCAAAATGTAGCTTCCGTTTTCGGTGTGGGGGTAATCGGAGGGGATGCTGTTCAACGTACCGGTACCACCTGAAACATATCCGCATATGTTACAAACAAGCACAAAAATTCCGCCACCACCGGGTCGCCGAACCAATACGTGTTTAGCTGCTATCGGCTCAGTATCACACGAACAGTAGCACCAATGCTGCAAATTATTACAATAGCCGTAATGATCTGTATACGAATGAATATTATAATCACATTTTGTACATTCGTGACCATCCATAGTATGCGATTCTATCTTTTGAGAACCACAAGAACAAACCGCATAATGTCCGTCGCTTGAATAATTTATATAATCGTCAGTATAGGAATGACCATTATAACCACATTTAACGCACTCATGGAGCGAATCATGTTGTTCAAACACACTTGATCCGCAAGAGCAAACCGCATAATGTCCGTCGCTTGAATAATTTATATAATCGTCAGTATAGGAATGACCATTATAGCCACATTTATCGCACTCATGAAGCGAATCATGTTGTTCTAACACTCTTTCTCCGCAAGAACAAATTGCATAATGCCCTTCGCTTGAATCATTTATGTAATCGTCAGTATATGAGTGTACAATATGTGAATTACACATTATACATTGACCATTCTCAACGACATGTTCTTCATAAAACGTATATTCTAAATCTTGCACATAATTAACACCCACATGATATTCATCTGAATAATATATTTTGGGACCATTATTCTGCTCAATTAAGTTTTCAAACGGAGCTACATACCTGCAATATTTACACTTATAATAATCTTTGGTACCATAGCTTGCAACCGCCATCATATTGCCGCCTTGTATATCGTGTTCTCCATCACATAAGCCATACGTATTAGTATCATATCCATTCAAGCTATTAACATACTTTACTCCGTTACATATCGAACAAACCAACTTATACATTCCGTCCGTTTGATACCCCATATTTAACCACATATGATCATTGTCAGTATGGAAACCTCTATTTATGGCAACACCTGCAATATCTTTATACTTTATGTCCGATGATCGCCCCGGAATACTCCCATATCCCATAAGTAATTCTTCATGATGGTTATCAACATCATTCTCCGAATGATAATGCTCATCATTATCTATATCAAATAGCCCCAACACATGTCCAAACTCGTGAGCGCCCGTTCTCTCTCTTATTAAACTTACAACTTCTGCATTGTTAGTTTCATTATAAACAAAATGATCCACATAAACCGTAATTGCCCAATCCGAATAATGCCTATGAGTAACCGTATCAGACTCCACCAGTTCACTTGATCCTTTTGGTCCACAAGTAGCATAATAATTCGTTCCGTCTTTTGGGTATATGGATAAATTGTGATCATCCTTGGTCCCTTCCACTATGTTAATGATTTTGTTTTTAACAATATTTCCGGAAGAATCATACGAATAAAAGTATACATTATTCCATTTTTTCATACTATTTGCGAATGCATCTTTTATTTCATTTGCAACTTCTTCAGAAATATCCGTTGTCCACGTATATGTACTATCCGTAGCTTCTGCTTTTTCTTCAAAATAATATTTTATGGTTGTTGTTTCATGACTTATATGTATATAGTTATTAATGGAAGACCAATACAATATATACCACATTTCATCAATTCCATCCGTATCATCCGCGCCGTCACAATTATCATAAACGACATCCAGCATTTGAGGATGAGCGAAAGCGGGAATTATGCCCATAGCAAAAATAACTATACTTAACACCAAACATATTAGAATTTTAAATTTACTCTTTTGCATACTAATACTCCTTTATTTAAAAATCGCCATAACAAATTCCTCTATATTAAATAATCCGTAATGTGAAGTCTTTCCGTTTTTATCGGTGTTGCTATATTTATCCGTTTTCATTATTTCAATTAAAGCATCATAATATTCACCAAATTTTTCTTTTAAATCTACATATGTCGTATTCCCGTTTTCGCGAACCGTGTGCGTCTTATGAGTAATATAAAGCTCCCCTTCAACCTCTACACACGGCAACGTGATCCATTCGTGATTAAAAATATTAACAGAATGATATATTTCGGACTTGTTTGACGAATTCAAATAAATAAAGGTTTTATCAAAATCCATTGAAGCATTAACGTTTTTGCCGTTTTCAAAAAGTGTTTCGTACGTTTGAAAATGCTCCATATGGGGAACGGTTGACTCGTCCGACAAAATATCTTTTACAAGCAACGACTTGTTAATTTGGAATGCTACTATAAATTTCTTTCCGCTATAATATTCTTGAATATCCGTTTCATTTTCGAATTTCACCCATGTATATTCCGTTACACAGCAAAATTCTCTATCCTCATATTCAGAATACTTATGCGTCGCGTTATAATATCCGCATACAAAATAATAATCTTCAGGATTAAATTGAACTAATAAAGGTTGATCGCCATTTTTAATATCGTCAATCTTGATTTCAAATGATGTGGGAGGCATATCATATTCAGCAAGAAGATTTTTTAAATATTCAACTAATGTCGAAATTAGCCCCTCGTTTTCAAATTCCGGTACGCGTTCTTGTGCTATATTGGTTGTGGGCTCTTCACTCGTCGGTTCTTCTGTCATCGGCTTTTCAGTCGTGGGCTCTTCACTCGCGGGCTTCTCAGTCGTGGGAGCTTCCGTCGTCGGCTCTTCCGTCTCGGGTGTGCCGCCTGAAAGCGCGTTTATAGATTGACCCTCCTTGGAGTTATCCCCAAGATCCTCGCACGCTACAAAGCAAAGCGCAAGAGCAAAAATTAAAGTTAAAATTAAAATAAGCTTTTTCATAATAAAAACCGTCCTTTCGTAACAAATTTAAGCGAATACTAAAAAAGCGCACAAATCGAACTGTAAATGGCAGTTCAACTTGTACGCATCAAAAATTAATTTTCAGTTGTCCCCGTTCAAAATGGAAAGAGCAATCTTTATTTTGCGCAAAGCCGAACTGCTTTTTTGTGTAAAAAATCATAATTGCACCTCCGTTTTTTATTTGGTATATTATTCCTGTTAATATTATATCACATTTCTGATGTAATGTCAATATACAGCGAAATGTGTTTTGTAAACATATTTCAACAAAAATCGAGCAGATAGCACAAAAGCCCGCCGCTGTGCGGCGGGCGATATTTTTATTATCCGTAATAGATCTTATAGCTACCTGCGTTGAAATTCCAATTGGAGCCCTTCTTTACGTAGTTCTCGTTCTTGGAATCCGTCCACTGTGCGCTGCTTCCCTTAAATCTCACCTTTTCAAGTGATTTGCAGCCCATAAGCGCACCGTCTCCGAGAGTCTTGAGAGTCTTTGAAATAGTTATCTCCTTGAGTCCCGTACAGAAGCTGAATGCCTGCGAGCCGATGGACACAACTCCGCTCGACATATAAATATTCGTTACGGTCTTCTTGCCTGCAAACGCACCCTGGTGAATAAACTTCGCGCCGGGCTGAATATTTACGTTCGTAACCTCGTCGTTTACGTGCTTATACACGAGAATATAGGGAGCTTCCTCGTTTCCGATATATCCAACGCCCTCCTTTTCGGTAAGATAAAGCGCCGAGCAGCTTGCAAACGCCCAGTCACCAAGCTCCTCAAGAAGAGTCGGAAGCGTCAGATTTTCAAGCGCGATACAATATTCAAAAGCGTGAGCTCCAATAGATTTCAAGCCACCAGCACGGTCAAGGTACATATCGCGAAGCGCGGTACAACCGCGGAACGCGGATTCTCCGATAAGCTCGAGAGCGGAATTTTCGGGAATTTCGAAGCTTCCAAGTCCCGAGCAATTATAGAACGCATAATCATCTATTTTTGTTGTAACGGTGGGAAGCTTTACCTCTCTTATGGATACACAATCGTAAAACGCGCCGACACCGATGCTCTTTACGTTGTCAAGATTGATGCTTTCAAGCGCCGAGCAGGAAAAGAAAACTCTGTCACAAAGCTCTGTAAGGCTTGCGGGAAGAGTCACCGACACAAGCGCCTTATTTGACGAAAATGCGGAATGGCCGACGCTCTTGACACCCTCGGGGAGAGTCAGCTCCTCAATTGCCGCGCCCGAGAAGGCGGACACGCCAACAGTCTCAAGCTTATCACCGAAATTCACCGACGCAAGAGACGCGCAATTTTTAAACGCTCCCTCACCTATATTTTTAACGCCCGAGAGAGTAAGGACTTTGATGCTTGACGCGCCCGCGTA
>JBGVFW010000149.1:0-3690 GCA_045121315.1 Eubacteriales bacterium | reverse complement strand
GCATCCGCTATGATGCGTTTTTCCTCTGCATTTTCAAGCCCCGCGCTGACGGTGTCCCCCTCGCTTCCCAGAATATCGGAAAGCAAAAGCTCGTTGCCGTCGCGGTCCACGTTGAGCGGTTCGTCAAACGAAAGCTCGCTTCTCTGACCGTTCGTCTTCCTTATATACATAAGTATTTCGTTCTCTATACAGCGTGAAGCGTAGGTGGCAAGCTTTATGTTCTTGTCCGCGCGGAAGGTATTTGCCGCCTTTATAAGCCCTATCGTGCCGATGGAAATAAGGTCCTCCACGCCGATACCCGTGTTTTCAAATTTTTTGGCTATGTACACCACAAGGCGCAGGTTTCGCTCCACCAGCACCTTGCGAAGCGCGGGGTCTTCTTCAAGATGAGCTATAGTTTCGCTTTCCTCCTCCGCACTCATTGGTGGAGGAAGCGTTTCCGTCGTGCTGATATAATGAACGCCTTTTATAAGGCGGTGGCGCACAAGCCACGCGAATAATTTCATTTTGAGTTTTGCAAAAAACATTGTTTTCCCCTTTCAGTTTCACAAAAGAGAGAGCGGCACAAGCGCCTGCGCTCCCGAATAGTCCTCGGCATTTTCGTCGCACGCCAAGAGTACGTCGCGTTCCTCAAAAGTGTCTTTTATCATGATCTCGAATTTTTCAGCTTTCACTGCCGCGGCAAGCGAATATCCCGAAACCGTATTTATCGGAACGAACCTCACGTTTCCCGCTTCTGCCTCTCCCACGCTTCCTGCGGAGCAGAAGATGAGGCTTTCAGCTCCCGCTTCGCGCGCCGCTCGTGAGCTGATGAACACCACGGGCTTGCCCGATATAGGCTCCTCTGCGCAGTTTCCCGAATCGAAGAAGCCCGAAAACTCGTATTCTTCCCCACCTAAAGTCACACGCAGGCGGCAATATTTGCCCGACATTCGCCTATGAAGCGCCTTTTGCAGAAAAAACGTGGCTATCGCAGCTATTGCCGCCAAAAGCGCGAACACCCACAGATCTATCTCGCCAAACACGGTAGAGATGCTCCCTCCTATCTCCATATAAGATTTATATCGCCCTATCTTCGTGTAAAGAGCAGTCATCGCCCCGCCCATAAGAAGCGACACGGCGTAAAACATCGCCGTTGTGCCTAGCGTTTTTATTGCGCTTCCGTGATGGTGCGCGATAAAGCAGATAAGCAGCGCCGCGGCAACGTCCGCTATAATATCGCCGACCGTTCCGAGAGAGAAAAAGAGAGCCGCCACTCCGTATATGCCGCCGAGGCTCGCCCCGCATATCATTCGCCACACGTTCATGCGGAAGTGCATTATTTTCCCGCAGATAAAAAGAGAAAGAAAATCCATGCTAAAATTTATTATAAAAAGCACATCTCCATATATATATTCGGTAATGACCCTCACCCGCTCCCCTTCGTTTGTTTCGTGCTTAAATTATAAACTTTTCCGCGCGAAATTTTTGTCGGAACAAGAGGGCGAAAAAGCAAAAAACGCACGAACACATCGTGCGTTTTTGACTTTATTCGATTTTAAGCCTTGAGCATTTCGTCTGCGGACATCATAACGGCATATTTGCCGCTTTCAAAAGTAAGACCGCCTTGGAAATACGCCGTGTAAGGCGCGCGCAGGGGACCGTCTGCGGAAAGCTCTATGGAAGAACCCTGCGTAAACGCGCCCGCCGCCATGATTACCTCGTCCTCGTAGCCGGGCATTGCCCAAGGTTCGGGAGCAACGAAAGAATCGATGGGGGACGCCGCCTGAATACCGCGGCAGAAAGCGATGAGCTTTTCGGGGGAGCCGCACTTCACCGTCTGAACGATATCGTATCTTGCTTCTTTCCAGCTCGGGAAAACTTCAAATCCGAGGGACTCATACATATAAGCGGCAAAGACTGCCGTTTTTACAGCCTGCGCCACAACGTGCGGTGCAAAGAAAAAGCCTTTGAACATATTGCGGAGCTGTCCCGTGGTAGCGCCCGCTTCAACCCCGATGCCGACCGTCGTAAGACGGTATGAGGCAAGCTCTACCGCGCGCTTAGTGCCGGCTATGTAACCGCCGGATTCAGCAAGGCCGCCGCCGGGGTTTTTGATAAGAGAGCCCATTATAAGGTCCGCGCCGTAAGCCGTGGGTTCTTCCGTGTCGCAGAATTCGCCGTAGCAGTTGTCAACCGCAACGTAAGCGCCCGTGCGCGCTTTTGCGAAGCTGATTATCTCACCTATTTTCTTTGCAGAAAACGTGGGACGTGTTTCGTAGCCCTTGGAGCGCTGAATGTAAACTACCTTGAGCTTATCTCCCCACTTTTCTATCTTTTTTGCAATTTCATCGTAATCGGGTTCGCCGTCTTTGAGCGGCACTTCGTCGTAGATAACGCCGAAATCTGCAAGAGAGCCGTCGCCGTTTTTGGTTTTGTCGCCAATGACCTCGGAAAGAGTGTCATAGGGTCTTCCTGTAACGGAGAGCATAACGTCGCCGGGGCGAAGAAGCCCATAAAGGCCGATGGCGATAGCCTGCGTTCCGTTTACTATATTGTGGCGGACGAAAGCCGCTTCCGCTCCGAAAACGTCTGCATATACCGCATCGAGCGCATCCCTGCCCGCATCTCCATATCCGTATCCTGTGGAACCGTAAAGCATCGCTTCGGAAATGCGGTGCTTGCGGAACGAATCGAGCACGCGAGCGGTGTTTTTATATGCGATATCGTCTATCTCTGCAAAAGCTTCCGCAAGGTCGTTTTCCGCTTTTTTTGCAATATCGAGTATCTTCTGTGAAAATTCCATTTATTTTTCCTCTTTGATTGTATTTTTTTGCTTTTGCTTCATATTATATAATATCTTATATAATATCAAAGACCGTGAACGAGGTCTTTGAAGTGTTCTCCGCGCGTTTCAAAATTTTTGAAAGCGTCAAAGCTTGCGCACGCGGGCGAAAGGATAACCGTGTCGCCCTCTTTTGCCGCGTTTACCGCCGCACGGAAAGCGCCATCGAATTCCTTAGTATATACTATTTTATCACAAGGATAGCCCGAGTCAAGTAGCAACTGCATTATTTTTTCGCCCGTCGCGCCCGTTGCGCTCACAAATTTCGCGTGTTCGAGGAGCAGAGGAGCAAGCGGTTCGAGCGGTATCTTCTTGTCGTATCCGCCGACGATAACGACGAGCTTTTCAGAAAAGGCGTTCATCGCCGCCGCCGTGCGCGTGGGGCTTGTGTCGATAGAGCTGTTGTAATACTTCACTCCGTCCTTTTCGGCAACGAACTCTATTCTGTGCGCAACGCCGCCGAACGTGCGGGCAACTTCAACCATCGTTTCGGCAGAAACCTCGCCCCATACCGCGGCGCACGCCGCCATATAGTTTTCCACGTTGTGCATACCCGGTATCTTTATGTCCGAACGGAGCATAACGGGCAAGAGCGTCTTGCCGTCGCAATAAACTATCTCCTCGCCGTCAAGATAAACGCCTCTTCTATCTCTGATGTGATTTTTAGAGGAAAAGAGCGTGACCTGCGCGTTCGTTTTGTCCGCAAATGAGCGCGTTATTTCGTTTTCCGCATTGAGAACAAGGCGATCACGCTCCGTGTGGTTTTCAAAAATCTTCGCCTTTGCCGCGATATATTCATTCATATCGACGTGCCAGTTGAGGTGGTTCGGCGTGATATTCGTAACGATAGCACTGTCGATATGCAC
>JBGVFW010000148.1:0-3059 GCA_045121315.1 Eubacteriales bacterium | reverse complement strand
TAAACCGTGAACGCATCGAAAAAATGAAAGACGGTGCGATACTCGTAAACGTTTCTCGCGGCGCTGTAACGGACGAAGAGGCGCTCACGGAAGCGCTTGAAAGTGGAAAACTGGGTGGACTGGGAATAGACGTATATTCCCGCGAGCCGTTCGAGAGAACTCATCCATTTTATAGAATACTCGACAGAGAAAATGTATGCTTTACCCCACATATGGCTTGGGGCGCGGCTGAAGCGCGTAACCGCTGCGTCGCCGAAATGAGCAAAAATATTACTGCCTTCTTTTCGGGAGATAACCGCAACAGAATAGTGTAACAAAACGAGTCGAAGTGTTTTTTCGATAAAAATTATAAAAAATTCAAATCTTTTTCCGTTTACTGCTTTATTTATTAACATTTTAGAGTTATAATTAAAATACACTTTTATCGCGGAGGCATATTTCCCATGAATATAAAAACAAAAAAATCAATTTTGGTTCTATATACTGTGCTGGCTTTTGTTTTGGGGGTGATATTTGCCGTTTGGCGCACGGTTCTGCTTAAACAAAATTATGACCCTTACGACGGCACTTTCGAACTTGGTTCGGGAGATATTTTGCAAACGTGCGAATATTTCTTGATTTTTGCGGTTCTGCTCATGCTCACAGCTCTATTTTTCATGAAAGGAATATCTTTTAAAAGATTCGGCGAAAGATATTCGACTGCTTCGCTTTCGGTTTTTATTATATGCGGCATTGTTACAATAACAGCGACGGTGCTTTCCGTAATAGATATGCTATTTGGAACGAGAAGCAATTCTTTTGTCACAAAATTATTCACTGTGCTTTCTTTTATTACTGTAATTTTTGTTATCGCATACTTTTTCATGTCCGCTTTGCCGCAGTATAGGAATAACCGAATAAAACTTGTTTTCTCGCTTATTATCCCTGTGTTCATACTTTGCTATCTTGTGGCATCTTATTTCAATACGGACTTTGTTTATAACGATTTCAACCGTATTTCCTGTCACATTTCCCTTTTATCCATACTCTTCTTTTCACTTTCAGAAGCAAGCCTTTCTTTAGGGAGAAAAGCGCATATTTTCAATTTCATGACCACGCTTATATGCATTGTTTGTATTCCTGCATATATAATACCACTTATTGCTCTCGCAGCTTTTTGGGAGGTTCAATTCACGGCTATACTTCTCTTTGAAATATTCCAAATTGCGTTTTTGATCTATGCCACAGCTTCTGCTTTATCCGCGGTCAAAACAATTTGCGAAGCTTAAAGGACAGGATTTCCAACATAAAAAGCTTATGACAAACATCATAAGCTTTTTATTGTTTTTATGTATTATTTTTCTTTTTTGACTTTTACTTCGATAAATCTCCAACCGAGAGAGCCTATCGCATTGCCGAGGATCATGATCAATATATAACCGATTATCTTAGGTTGGAAAAAGCCAACTCCGTAGCAAGCAACGAAATAGAAGAATGAAGCCATAGAGTGTTCAAAACCGCAAAGAATAAACACGGAAATAGGCATCATTACCATAAGCGGATTTTTGGATTCTCGGAAAAGGCTTACCGCAAGATACATCATTACGCCGCAAAGGATAGCAAGCAAGAGAACCTGCCACCATTTGTTAGAAAGTTTGCTTTCACAAATGCTTGTAAGGCGTTCCGCTTTCGTACCTACTGCACGATAAATGGTAGAACCAGCAGTAAGACCAATTAAGTTGCCAAGAAGCGTAGTGAGCAACGCCGGCAGATCTTTGATTTCTGAAATAAAGCCTACTTTGCCGGTATAAAGGTTATATCCCTTATAAAGAATTGCAAGCAGGCCGAATGAGAACATCAAGCTTCCTATGAAGGAATTATCGATGGCGAGATAGGTCATTCCCGCAAAGACGATCAAAAGTCCTGAGAGAACTGATTTTCTGATATTTGAAAAAAATGATTCCACAATAAACTCCAAATGTAAATATTTTGTTTGATTATATCACAAATACCCGCCTATTGTCAATATAAGTCAAAAATATCAGAAAAAATTATTAAAAATGATAAATACCACCGTGCAAAATCGGTGGTATTTATGTTGATTATTAAGATTTATTTTTTCCAAGACAACCGCATATGCCTCCGGAGCTACCTCCGGAAGATTTTGATGTGCAAGGTTCCATCGAGGGAGGATAAAATTCATTTACCGGGAAACTCATTCTGCGGAACATATCGCAGGGATTGCTGGGGCTGTCGGGCGGGCAAACCTTTTCCGGCACGGCATATTCTGTTCCCGAAACGAGATATTGACCGGGACGTTCAAGCCGTACGACCGAGAAAAGTCCTATGGAAACCGTTATTACGCGCGGCATATTGGCGGTGAAATTCATGCATCCGTCAAAGAAATCCGCAACGCACTCGGGAATGTCGCATGGGCAGGAGTTACACCTCATACCCGGTATGATCTCCGTAATTTTCGTGTTGAGTACGACGGGAGAAGCAACCTCAAAGACCGCAGTGGGAAGGTTTGTGTGCTTCTTCTTTGTAAGTATTCCCGCACAAAAAGAACCGTCATCCGCACGCGATCTGAAGATGCTTACGTTTCCTTCGCTTCCAAAAAGAATAACGCTTTTGTCGAGCACACAAAGGCCGCAGATATCGTCAGACCTGCCGTTGCCAAGGCACACTTCAAATTTGATCTTCAAAAACATCCTTATATTTATTTGGAAAAATCCAGGGTTGAATGGAATCTCATCAACGCCTATATTCGCAGCGATTATTTCAGCGCTTTTAGTCCTAATATTTACACAAGATTGCAAGATGTCGGCACAGGGGGCGGCAATGTATACGGTAGCATCCTCAAAACAGTCTTTATCGCGGCAGCAATCAAGGATTCTGTTTGTATCTATATAAACCGTATCGCGTCCGAAGTCTACACCTGTGCATGAGATATTTCTGTTTTCAGGCATAAAACATCTTCCTCCAAAAGTAATAAATTCCCTACCATGAAGCGGGGTGAGAGAATGTCTTCTCTTCTACCGTATTTTATGACGAAAAATGTTTTATTGACACAAAGAAAA
>JBGVFW010000147.1:0-12079 GCA_045121315.1 Eubacteriales bacterium | reverse complement strand
TCCGATGATTTGGCTTGAGATAGCTTCCGCTTTTTCTCTGTTCGAGATCATTTTTTGAGCTCTTCATAAAGTCTTTTTGCAGGAATACCTTCTATCGTTTGCTTTTCAACGTATGTCTTGAACTTGCCATAAGTAAAGTATTCGATTGCTTTGTCGCATTTCTCGTCGGAAACGGTGATGAGAGGTGTACTGTCTATTTTAAGTGTGCTCAAAGGCGCGGCGGGGTTTGCCGTGAAGTCGGAATTTGTTTCCGTCGTCTGTTCCGTTTGTGTTTGCACATTGCCGCAAGAGGTGAGCGCGGTGAAGGAAAGCGCGAGTAAAAGTGAAAAGAGTTTTTTCTTCATGATAAACCTCCTTTACGTTTAGTCGAATGTGAAGAAAAATTCAAGGTATATTTCTGTATTATCTATGGTGATCTCCATTGTGAAATCGCTTCCGTAGATGCAGGCGTATTGCAAATTTACTGTCTGAGGCACGCCTGCGGTGAGCGTGAGCTCTTTGCGGTCGTTGCTGCCGTATTGGTCGGAGCTGATCTTCGTGAGCGCTTCTGCCGTCAATGTTGTATCCTCTTCGGCTGTGATCTCAAGTGTTATTTCATTGCTTTTTGATTTTTCGCCCGGCTGCCCCACGATGGTGAGCAATTTTATCTTTATATCTACCTTTGTGCCACTATCGTAGATATGAGAAATTTCCAATCTGCCGCCGCGGTATTCTCCGTAATAGAAGCTGTCCGTGTAAGGAGAATAATAGTTTACCGCGGTGAGCATATTCCAAAATTCTATATCCGCATAGAGCGCTTCTCCCTCGCCGTAATATGTTTGGGCAAGGCAGACCGTCATATCGCGGCTTGAAATGCGGTAAATTTTTCCCTCACATTCAAACCATATCAAGCCGTCCTCAAGGTCTGCGGGGAGCTCTGTGAAGCTTCCCCCGTTATCTTCGCCGCAGACGGCGGGGATAACGCCGCCTGCGGAGGAAAGGGAAGCGAGCTTTACGGCAAACGCTTCTGCGATATCGCCGGTCAATATTTTCATGCCGAGGTTTTGAGAGGAGTAATAATATCCGCGCACCTCGCCTTTATAATCGCTTTCTTTTGAAACGAGGTAAGGCTCCGCTGTGGAATAAACGATGTCCGCGCCCGACGGCTCGATATCTACTCTAAAATACGCCGAATAATAGCTTGTTTCCTTAAAAAGTTCACCGTTTTCAAGAAACGTGTTACCGTGAAAACGCAGGGAAACGACCGCGTAATATCCGCCCTTGCCTTTGTAGGCACATTCTTTTCCGCTTTCGTCGAGAAGGTTTATATGCGCGGAGTATTCCTTGCCGTTTACGAGAATATGAAGCTCTTCAAGCGACGCGCACGATATGACGGGGAGAGAATTTTTTATTTCGTCAAAGCTTTTTTCGGGAGCGCGCGCCGCGCTTTTTTCGGGCAGGTCTGTGCTTGAAAGCGAGAGCACGGGGACAACGCTTTCTTCGCCGCAGGCGATGGCTACGCGGAATTCGTCTGTGGTCTTTATTTCTTCCGTGGTTTGCGATGTGACCTCCGTCCTCGTTTGCACATTGCCGCAAGAGAAAAGAGAGAGCGCGCATATTGCGGCGGAGAGGAGTGTTGCAAGGCATCTTTTGAACATTTTTTGCTCCTTATACTATATTACTCGACGTTTTTTTGATTTTGTGTAATGATTTTTCGAAAAAATTTAAAAATATGCAAAAAAGGAATTTGCAAGATGCAAATTCCTTTTTGCCATTATTCTACATCAAGCGTGAAGAACGCGCCGTAATAGCTGTATTCTTCGAAAAGCGTGCTTCCGTTCTGCGTGATAACGTCGCCTGTGAATTTAACTTTTACACAGGCGTAATATCTTCCGCTTCCGCTGAACGTCACTTCGTTGCCGACTTCGTCGTAAAGAGTGATGTCGGGGTTTTCTAAGACAGCTCCGTTTACGGTGATCTTTACCTCGTCAATGCTCTTGCAGGAGAGCACGGGGAAGCTTGCTCTGTCCTCTGCAAATCTTTCGGTATGATATCTCGGATAGCCGAATATGAGCAGACCGTCGCCGACGGCTGTCGTGCCGTTATTATATTCAAGGGAGTGGCTTAGGATAAGCGTGGGAGTGACGGAGGTTTCGCCGACGTATACGGTTACGTTTTTCTCCATCGGGCGCTCTACCACTTCCGTTATGCCTACGGTCGTTATCGTCGTGCCTGGAAGGTCCGTTGTTGTCTGATGCGTGGTGGGGGAATCTGTCGTTGAGGTGGGAGTCGGCGGTACGGTAGTCGTCTGTTCGGGAACGGTGGACGGAGTTCCGTCTTGCGTAATTTTATCTTCGCCCGTGCCGCAGGAGATGAGAAGCGCGGAAATAAGCGCGGTTATTAAAAAAAGAGATATTATTTTCTTAAACATAGTGTGCCTCCTATAAAGCTTTTTTCGGAAGCGCGTGACTTGGATAAGGAATGGGAAAGAGGTCCAGTGTCATTAAAATAAGAAACATAAAGTCTTACCCTCCGGGAGAGCTGACTGAGAGGGTAAATTAAAATGCAAAAAGCCCTCTCCGCCACGCTAAAAGCGTGCCACCTCTCCCTCGGGGAAAGGCTCTTGAAAAAACTTTTTTTGCCCTAAATGTTAACTTAATGACATCGGAAAAAGTTTCTTGCCTTTTAAAAAGCGGTAAGCTGGTGGTAAAAATCGAGCGTGGCAAAATTTCTTTCGAGGTGGCAGAGAATATATTTTTCACAAAGCGAGGAAAAATCATGAAGCGCGTCCTCTTCCAGCGTGAACGAGAAAATGCGTTCCTGCGGGGCGGAGAGCGCGTAGATAACGGCGGCGAAAACGCTCGGTGATATCTGCACTATGACGTGTGAGTTTGCGTAAATACCTTCCGCTTCGTTTACTCTGCTTGCTTCTTCCTCGAAAAACTTTGCGCGCGCGTGGTAGCATTCCTCACAGAGGAAAACACCGCTTGCAATATCGAAAAAGTAAGTCAGCAAGGGCGCTTTCCCGCAGACATCGCACCCCGAAAGGCGGGGCAGAAAGCCCGCGTAGCACACCGCGCGAATCTCAAAGACCGCTTTTATGAGCGGCAACGGCTTTTTGCCCTTTGCAATGGCGAAAAGCGTGTTGAGCGTCAGGCGCAAAAGCTTTGTTTCGTCCGTGTTTTCTGTTGAGATATCGCGCGCAACGTCCGCAACGTAGCTTGCAAGGGCGGAGCCCTCAAGCGTGCTTCGAATGTCGAAAAAACCTTCTATGAGCGAGCCGTCGTTGATATAAAAAACGTCCGTCGTTTTCCGCAGGACGAATTCGGAATAGCAAAACATCTGCGTGGAAACGAAAAAAGGACTTTTCATCTTCTTCGCGCCGCGGGCGAAAACGGAAATCTTTCCGTGCTCTGCGGTGAGGACTGTGAGCATTTTGTCGAAATCCCCAACGGGGGTTTCGCGCAGTACAAGCCCTTTTACCGTTATCAGCATATGTTTTGCTCCTTTGCTCAGTTTTCGTCTTTAAAGCCGAAGTTTGCGATGGCGGCGTTCTGTTCGCGCCAGTTTTCTTTAACTTTTACCCAAAGGTCGAGGAACACCTTGATGCCGAAGAGTTTTTCCATATCCTCGCGCGCCATTGTGCCGATCTTTTTCAGCATATCGCCGCGTTTGCCGATGATGATGGGCTTATGAGAATCTTTTTCACAGAAAATTTCCGCGCGTATCTTGATTATTTTGGAAGTTTCCTCAAACGCTTCGATAACTACCGCAACGCCGTGAGGAATTTCCTCCGCCAGCAGGCGAAGCATCTTTTCACGGATTATTTCCGCCGCCATGGCGCGTTCGGGCTGATCTGTTACTATATCGTCAGGGAAGAACCAAGGGCTTTCGTTTGAGTATTTGTCGAGCTCCTCGATAATGCCGTCCACGCCTTCGTTATTTTTTGCGGAGATCGGAACGACTGCGGCAAATTCGCGTTCTTCGGAATAGCGGATTATAGTTTCCGCGACCTGTGTTGCGTTGCTTACGTCTGTTTTGTTTATGACGAGAATAAGGGGGATTTCGGGGGCTACCTTTTTCATGATGTTCTTTTCGACCTCTCCCACACGGTTGCCGCTTTCAACGACGAGAAGCACGGCGTCGACGTCGCCGATGGCGCCGTTTGCTTCTTTTACCATATAAGAGCCTAGCTTGTCCTGCGGGCGGTGGATACCGGGAGTGTCGAGAAAGACGAACTGCGTTTCGTCTTTTGTAAGAATACCAGTAATTCTTGTGCGCGTCGTCTGCGGTTTGGAAGAAACTATTGCAACCTTTTGTCCGAGAATAGCGTTGAGAAGTGTGGATTTGCCTGTGTTGGGTCTGCCGACGATGGCGGCGAATATTGTCTTCTGCATAATTTTATTTCCTTATCTTTAAAAATGTATTATCACGCTCCTTCACTTGTTAGTCGTGTGAAGGCAACGATTTTCTTAGTGTATTGATGAAAAAATTTCGGCGGGATTTATTTATCTCTCGTAAGTCCCATGGAAGCGAGAACCTCTTCCTGCGTTTCGTTCATGTATTTTTCGTCTTCTTCGCTCGTTTCGTGGTCGTAGCCCAATAGGTGGAGCGTGGAGTGGACGGCGAGAAAGCAGACCTCGCGGAAGATACTGTGACCGTACTCTTTTGCCTGCTCGACTGCTTTTTCTGCGGAGATGATTATATCGCCGAGCATTACTGCGTTTGTGGCAATGTCTACCTCTCCCTCAAATCCGTTTTCCCACATGGGGAAGGAGAGAACGTCCGTTGGGCGGTCCTTGTCGCGGTATTCACGGTTAAGCTTGTGTATTTGCTTGTTGTTCACAAAGGTTACGGAAACCTCTGCGTTCTTGCCGAACTTTTCGTGAGCGAGAGTTGCTTTTATTGCTTTTTTTACAAGATAATGCGTCTGAAATCCTATTTTATATCTTTTTTGTTCGTTTGTAAAGTAAACTGTCGTTTTCATTGTTTATCCCTCTTGTTTGCAAATCTGTATCTTTCCTGCTTGGGTCTTTCTTCTTGCTTTGTTTTGTTTTCACGCTCGTATTTGTCGTAAGCGATGACTATTTTCTGCACGAGCTTGTGGCGCACAACGTCGCGCTCTGTAAATTCGTGGATAGCTATATCGTCGATACCACGCAAAATTTTCATGGCTTCCACAAGCCCGCTTTTTTTGCCGTAGGGCAAATCGACCTGCGTTACGTCGCCCGTAATGATGACGCGGCTTCCTGTGCCAAGGCGCGTTAGGAACATTTTCATCTGCTCCGGTGTGGTGTTTTGCGCTTCGTCGAGGATTATGAAGGAATCATCGAGCGTTCTGCCGCGCATATAGGCAAGCGGTGCTATTTCTATTGCACCGCGTTCGATATGCTTTTGGTAAGTTTCCGCGCCGAACATCTGGAAGAGCGCGTCGTAAAGCGGGCGCAGATACGGGTCTATTTTCATTTGAAGGTCGCCGGGAAGGAAGCCGAGCTTTTCGCCTGCCTCTACCGCAGGGCGCGTGAGTATGATGCGCGAGACCTCCTTGCTGCGGAACGCCGTGGACGCGGCGGCAACGGCAAGAAATGTTTTGCCGGTGCCGGCGGGGCCGACGCCGAAAACTATCGTATTTTTCTTGATGAGGTCGATATATTTTTTCTGACCCATCGTGCGCGCTTTTATCGGCTTGCCCTGGGTGGTAACGCAAACGCAGTCGTCACCGAAGCGTTCGAGCTTTTCGCCGCCCTTGACCGTGCCGATGATATAATCCACGGTCTGTTCAGTTATCTCGTTGCCGCGTTCGGCAACGCCTTTAAGGTATTCGAGCACGCTGTATGCGGCGTTTACCGCCTCGTCGTCGTCCGCGCGGATAACTATTGCGTCGCCGAGCGTCTTTTCCGTTTTGCGGTTAGTTATGGAAACGCCGAACGCCTTTTCGATCATGGCTGTGTTGGCGTCGAAGTTTCCGAAAATATTTGCTGTTTGCTCCATTGTGTCTGTAAGAAGCACTCTTTCGTTCATTGAAAAATCTACCTCCGGGCAGTTTCGATTTTTACCTCTTCGGCAATATTGAGTATACACTCGACCTCCATATAAAGGCGCATAGTGTTTTCTTCTTCCTTGAGCGTCATGTTGCGCGAAAGTATTTCCGCGCCGGAAAGCTCCGCTTCGCTTTTCGCCATTATGTTGTCGAGAGCTTTGCTGTACGCTTCGTTGCGCGAAAGCGTTACGGGCGTTTCCTCATATTCCGCATACGTTTCGGTAACGATGAAAATGGGAAGTTCGATTATTCCGAAAAGATATAATTTTTTCTCATTTACTATTGTATCATATTTTTCGTAAGGAATGTTAATATTTTTTGAAAGATTAAGCATTTTTGAGAAAAATTTTACACTTTTTTTCACGGTTTGCTCTCCCGTGAGCGTTTTTTCACTCTGATCGAGGGAAATTTCGCTCTCATAGAAGAGAGTTGTCTTTCCCCAGACCTCGCCGCGTGCGCGGACGAGGCGGTATCCGAGCGCCGTGGAGTCTATAACTCCGGAGATGAGAAGTTCGCCTTTTTTTACGCTTTGCAGATATTTTACCTCGGAAACGCCGCCCGCGACCTCTATGCGTGCTATCTGCGCGTCGTATTTTGAAATGAGGTTAGACGGGTCGGATGATTCCACAACTCCCTCGGAATCTGTGCTTTCGTGAATGACGACCGTTGCAACTGTGCCGCGCATATTTATGGTCATAAACGAAATATCACCCGCCTCCAAAATGATGCGCCTGCAAATATCTGCCGTATCAAGGCGCGGGGCGAACGCGCCCAAGCGAAAACCGTATGCGTCAAGCCGCTCCAGAATTTCCGCCTCGGTTATGTTCACATTGCCTGTTACGTTTATATCCCAAACGAAAAAGGACGAAAACGAAACGGCAAAGGCGAAAAGCAGCGCCCCTGCGAACATTCCAAATCTCAGCCTGTATCTGCCGAGCAGAGCGAGAAAACCTATTTCCTTTGCCGTTTCACCGAAGATGAGGCTTCCTCCGCATTTTTCAAGATAGCGGCGAAAGCCGCTTCGCGTGAGGCAGAGAGTGTATGCGCCGTCACGTTCTTTCGTTTTGCCGAAAGGAATTCCACAGGTGACGAGGATGTTGAGTGCGCTTCCCACACACTCGCACGGCACGGAAAGAATGTACGCGCCGAAAATAAAACGTGAAATTTTGCTCATGGTGTTCTCCTTTTGATATATCTTGGCGATTGCTCGGAGTGTAAGGCATACCCAAATGGCAAGCCTTTTATATAAATTCTATTGCCAATATTTTTCCGGAAAGCAATATTTTTCCTTCTCCCGAAAAGGATATGGAAAGCTTTTGCCCCGTTACGCGCACGGCGCACGAGCCTGTGGAAACGACGGTTTCCTCGGGGGAGTATGAATCTATCTTTTTGCAGCCGCCGATAAGCACCTCGTATCGGTCAAGACATTCGAGCGACATTTTTGGCGCGGCGCAGGCGACCGTTTTCGGCACGAAAAAGCTCTTTTCTTTCTTTTTTTGAGGCTCGGTTTTGTGTTTTTTCATTTTGTTTTCTCCTGTCTTGGGATATCGCGAAAGCGTAAGGCATATCTATTTTTATGAGAAAGGTGAGGGGAATAATGACAAAAAGAGAACGTGTTTTAAAGATTTTGGTTTTGGCGGCGTGCGTAATGTGTGTGTCGTTTTCGCTTTTTTGCCCAAAAGAGGCTTCAGAAGCGGCTTTTCGGGCTATTTCACTCTGCGCGAAGAGCGTTGTGCCGAGCCTTTTTCTTTTTATGGTATCCTCTAAAATATTGCTTGGGTGCGGAGGCGCGGAAGCCTTTTCACGCGCGACCCACGGTGGCGTGGAAAAACTGCTCGGCGTTTCGAAAAGCGGCTCTGTGGCCGTGTTTTTGGGGCTTTTGTGCGGATATCCCACGGGGGCTGTGGTGATAGCGGACGCGCTTTCACGCGGAAAAATGAAAAAGAGTGAGGCGCAGAGCCTTTTGCCGTTCGTCACGGCGGCATCTCCCGCGTTCCTCGTAGGCGCGGTGGGAAGCTCGCTTTTTTCTTCGGGAGGGTACGGCGCGGTCTTACTTTTGGCGCAAACGCTTTCCGCCTTGATATTGATGCTCATAACGCGGAAAAGCCGCTTTGGAAGCGCAATTTCGGATATTGGAGCGGAAGAGGAGCGCCCGTTTCTGACCGTTATTTCCTCTTCCGTCAAGGAAAGCGGCACGGCGGTGATATACGTTTGCTCGTTCGTCACGTTTTTCTGCGTTTTTTCGGAGATGATTCTTTGCTTTTTGCCGTGCGGCGGCGCGATAAAGGCGCTTGTGAATGGCTTTTTCGAGATAAGCGGCGGCTTTGCGCTACTTTCGCAAAACGCGCAGAGCTTTTTTGAAAAATACTTTTTGGGCGGCACGATGCTCGGCTTTTCGGGTGCGTCTGTACTTATGCAGTCCGCAAGCGTGCTTGCCGACAGCGGCGTGAGCATGAAGCGTTACGCTGCGGGGAAGGCGGCGCAGAGCGTTCTTTGCGGCGTGCTTTCGCTTGCACTTGGCGCAATATTTGAAAAGAGCGCGCCCGTTTTTGCATTCACTCTGTTCGGAACGGAGGCACCGAAAATGATTTCGGCGGCGGAATTTGCCGTGATTTTTGCCTTCGTTTTTGCAATTTTGGCTTTTTTTACGGCTGTGATATTAAAAATATTAAGCTTTTTTTCAAAAAAACGAGAAAATTTTCAAAAAACTGTGGAAAAAAAACGCTAGGTGATTTATACTATATATGTAAAACTATAAATAGGGGAAAACTATGCCTTGGCGCACCCCTTATGCAGACGGAGGAATCAAAATGCCCAAATACCGCGAAGATGACAATTTGGAAAAAGTATGCGCGTTTTGCGAGGACGGTACGCCGCTTCCAGCAGACGCTGAAGGAAACGTTTTCGTGCTTTGCAAGAAGAACGGTATGGTGAAGGACACGTATGTTTGCCGCCGTTTCAGCTATGACCCGCTTAAAAGAGAGCCGGGCGGCGCGAAAATACTTCCCGAAACGGAAGCAGTAAACATCGATGAACTTTGATCTTAAAATATGGAAAACACTAAGGAAAACATGAAATTTGCGGGCGCTGTCCGCACTCTTGAATTTGATAAGATACGCGAACGCCTTGCGTATCATGCCCCAACGGAGGGCGCAAAGGCTTTGGCTCGCAGTCTGATGCCCGTGACCTCGGTCATGATGGTCAAAAAGATGCTTGCTGAAACGGACTCGGCTTACACAAGTCTTGTGGCAAAGGGTATGCCCCCTTTCGGCGGCGTCAGCGATATAACGGACGCAGTGGAGCGCGCCGCGCGCGACGCCTTGCTCACGCTTCCCGAGCTTTTGGCCGTTGCCCGCGTGCTTGCGGCGGCGCGTGCGCTTAAAGATTACAACAGCTTCGACCACAAGGACGAGGTTACTGCTCTTGACGATTATTTCGTTCGCCTTGTGCCGCAGAAGCACCTCGAGGACGAGATAAACGGCGCGGTAATAGGCCCCGAAACGCTTGCCGACACCGCGTCCGACGAGCTTTACAATATCCGCCGAAAAATGCGCTCCGCGGAAAACCGCGTGCGCGAAAACCTGCAAAAATACGTGACGGGCGGCACATATTCGAAATATTTGCAGGAACAGATCATAACCATGCGCGACGGGCGATACGTTATCCCCGTAAAGCTGGAATATAAAAACGAGATAAAGGGTCTTGTCCATGACACGTCCGCTTCGGGCTCAACGCTCTTCATAGAGCCGATGAGCGTTGTTGAAGCCAACAACGAGCTTCGCGTGCTCGAGGGCAAGGAAAAGGACGAGATAGAACGCATAATCTCTATTCTTTCCGCAAAGGTTGGCGCCGTTTCCGGCGCGATAATGGCGGATTACGAGATAATCACGGACCTTGCTTTCATATTTGCAAAGGCGCAGCTCTCTTTCTCTTACAACGGCATGAGCCCGAAGATAACCGAGGAAAGAGAAATAAACCTTGTTTGCGCGCGTCACCCGCTTTTGCCCAAGGAGACCGTCGTTCCCACGACAGTCAACCTCGGCAAAAATTTCGATACGCTTATCATCACGGGCCCCAACACGGGCGGTAAAACGGTAACACTCAAAACGCTCGGTCTTTTCGCTCTTATGACGCAGGCGGGGCTTCACATTCCCGCGAACGAAGGATCTACGATGTGCGTTTTTGATGAGATACTTGCCGATATCGGCGACGAGCAGAGCATAGAGCAGTCGCTTTCCACGTTCTCCTCCCATATGGTGAAGATAGTGGACATTCTCGGCAGAGTAAGCGATAAATCGCTCATACTCTTCGACGAGCTTGGCGCCGGTACCGACCCCGTCGAGGGCGCGGCGCTTGCCATGGCGATAATCGAGGCTGTAAGAGAGAAAAAAGCGCTCATTGCCGCGACGACGCACTATGTTGAGCTCAAATCCTTCGCTATGGACACAGAGGGTGTTTGCAACGCTTCCTGCGAATTTGACGTGGAAACGCTCAGACCTACGTATAAGCTTATAATCGGCACGCCCGGTAAATCGAACGCTTTTGCGATTTCCGGCAAGCTCGGCTTACCGAGAGAAATTCTCGCCCGCGCCGAAAGATTTGTTTCGGGCGAGGACAAACGCTTCGAGCGAGTTATAGACAAGCTTGAGCACGAGCGCATGAAAATGGAAAAAAGCCGCTCTGAAGCTGACATTTTGCTTTCCGAAATGACGAAAAAAAAGAAAATTTCCGACGATGAGGCAGAGCGCAAGCTTGCCGAAGCGCAGAAGGAGCTTGAAAAAGCGCGCGAACAGGCAAGACGCATGGTGGAAGCGGCAAAGGCTTCCAGCGAATTTATCTTTGCAGAGCTTGAAAAAGCGAAAAAGCAGAAAGATAAAGAAAACTTGGCGCAGACTCTTGAAGAAACGCGCAAGGCCATCCGTGCACACCTCAAAGACAACAGCGATGAGATCGACCCCGTTTTCAAAGCGGAAATGGAAGATTATAAATTACCGCGCCCTCTCAAGCAGGGCGACGCGGTCATTGTGGTGGACCTCAACAAGAGAGGCGAAGTCGCATCTGTTCCTGACAACCGCGGAAACGTGATGGTCAAAGTGGGCAATGCCACGATGAAGATATCTTCTGACCGCCTTATGCTTATAGACGGAAAGACGGTCATCTGCAAGGAAAAAGAGAAAAAGAAGACTATTTCACTTTATAAAGAGCGCGCCGTGGAATCGTTTGCACCGCAGCTTGACCTGCGCGGCAAATACGGCGACGAGGCTTGCGAAATGGTCGATAAATACATCGACGACGCGCTCCGCGTGGGCGTTAAGACGATAAGAATAGTTCACGGCAAGGGCACGGGAGTGCTCCGCAGACGTGTTACGGAATACCTCAAAAACGACACCCGCGTTCTTTCCGTCCGCATCGGCGAATGGGGAGAAGGAGATACGGGCGTATCTATCGCAGAGCTGCGATAGATACGCAGTGAAATATTTTGCGCGCGGCACAAAATATGAAATACGCCTCTCGGCGTGTGAAATTCACCCTTTGGGTGAGTGAAATTCGGCGCGTTGCGCCGAGTGAAGGAAAGAAAAAATTAGATAAAATAAATACTAAAGAACTTTTTAGGAGAGTTCTTTGGCTTACCTTTCTTTCAAGAAAGGTAAGGAAAGGAGAAGATGTAAAATGGCGAAAAAACTCAAAATGCTTGCCATCGACCTCGGCGCGTCAAGCGGCAGAGGCATCGTTGGTACTTTCGACGGTGAAAAGCTCGCTTTGGCGGAAAACCACCGTTTCACAAACGACCCCACTATGGCGGCGGGTCAGTACACATGGGATATACTCCGCATTTTCCACGAGATCAAGCAGTCTATCCGCAACTGCGCTCTTTCCGATGACAAAGACATCGCAAGCATCGGTATAGACACATGGGGCGTTGACTTCGGCTTGCTCGGCAAAGACGGCAAGCTTCTTGCAAACCCCGTTCATTACAGAGATACGAGAACCGTCGGCGTTCCCGAAGAAGCGTTTAAGACCTTCCCGCGCGAAAAGCTCTATGACCTCACGGGTATTCAG
>JBGVFW010000146.1:0-1459 GCA_045121315.1 Eubacteriales bacterium | reverse complement strand
AAAAAATAACAAAAAGCAAGGATGTTCGCGCATCTTTGTTTTTTGTTGCTTTAAAATAATTTTATTATGAAAAATAACGTCCGCGCCAATATATGCAGATAACCTACGCCGCAACAGATTCCGGTTAAAAGTCTTCGCGTATTCGTGGAGCGCAAAACTTTTTCGTATTCCAGGAACCAATCGATGAACATTACTCCATCAATAAAACGCAAAGCTCTAAAGGCAAAGTTGTGGCAATAAGTTATTATATACCCAATGCCAATGCCTGTGCATCAAGCGCAAACTGAAGCGAAAATAAAAAGACATCTGTTTTAATGTGCAGATGTCTTTTCTTTTTGAATAGGTAAAAAGCGTGATTTCACACAATCGTAAATTCGCTTGCGACGGTTCTTGAACATTCTTCGGGGGAATATATCCAGGAATCGATGTGTGTGTCGGTTATCTTATAATCGAATTTTTTCTCGCAAGTGGCGGGAGCGGGGAAAGTATCTACGATGACGAGCTTTATTTTCATCTTTTCGGGGATTATATTTTTTATGTAGACTGCTGCGCTTTTGCCGACCTCGATTCCGTCACGGTATTCTGCAAGCCCTGCAAGGTTCGGCGCGAGCTCTACAAATATGCCGTAAGGCTCGATGCTTCGCACGATTCCCGAAACCGTCTGACCTATTGTGAACGCGGAAACGTTTTCACTCCAGGTCCCGAGAAGCTCCTTGTGAGTCATATACATTCTGCCTGTATCGTAATCTATGCTTTTCACCGCCGCTTTTATCTGCATACCTGTATAAAATCTATCGCGCGGGTGTGAAATGCGGGAAACGGAAATGCAGTCGATAGACATCAGTGAAACTATTCCGCAGCCGATGTCGAGAAATGCGCCGAACGGTTCCATGTGTGTTACGGTTGCGTCGATGATGTCACCCGCACAGAGCGTAGAAAGATAATTTTCCATACATTCGCGCTGCGCTTCTTTTCGGGAAAGTACGGCAATCTTTTCTCCGTTGACCTCATCAAAGCCGATTATTTTAAAACAGACCGCTTTGCCCACGCGCGTTATGACGGCAATATCTTTTATTTCCTCTCCTGTTTTGTTGTATTCGACTTCGTTTTTGGGCATTATTCCGCGCATGGAACCAAGACTGAAGGAAAGTTCTTTGCCAAAATCGCCGTCCTCGCAGTATGTTGCAACACTTTCAAGAATTTTTCCGCAGGCACAGGCACGCTCTAAAGCCGCCGTGCAAGACAAATATTCTCTGTTTTCGGAAGTGCCGATAAGTTTGCCTTCCGGTTTATACAAATTGTTCATTAAAGTCCTCCGTTTTATCTTTTGTTTAAATATTATTCGGGCACAGGCGTATTTATACCTCGTATTTTTTGACAATAATGAGTTTGTGTGTTATTATATAATTAAACGGAAAGAAAAGAGGATTTGTTTATGGAGAAAAAAATGCTCGTTATC
>JBGVFW010000145.1:0-8496 GCA_045121315.1 Eubacteriales bacterium | reverse complement strand
GTAAGATGCAGTGCATCCATGATCTCGTTGCGGACCACGTAAACATCATCTTCGGTGATCAATTTGTTCTTGACGCCATAGTTCAGCAGATTCTGAATTGCTCCACAGATCATATCAATTCCCCCTTATTCAAATTTCGTTGTAGCCGTTCGGGTGAGTCGAATGCCATACCCACGCGCTTCTGATGATATCCTCAAGGCTTGTGATCTTAGGCTCCCAGCCAAGCACCGTTTTTGCTTTCTCTCCGGAAGCAACGAGTCTTGCGGGATCTCCCGCTCTGCGAGGAATTTCAATTGCGGGAATCGGATGTCCCGTTACCTTTCTTGCGGTCTCGATAACCTCTCTTACCGAGTAGCCTACGCCGTTTCCGAGATTGAATACGTTGCTCTCGCCGCCCTTCATCAGATACTCGACTGCAAGGATATGTGCCTCGGCAAGATCGGTAACGTGAATGTAGTCGCGAATGCAGGTGCCGTCGGGCGTATCGTAATCGGTTCCGTAGATAGAAACGCTTTCTCTCTTTCCGTTCGGAACTTGAAGAACCAGAGGAATGAGATGGCTTTCGGGATTGTGAGCCTCACCGAGCTTTCCGCTCTTGTGAGCACCGCAAGCGTTGAAGTATCTGAGAGAAACGTATCTGAGCTGATAAGCATTTGCAGACCATTTCATCATCTTTTCCATCGCCAGCTTGGTCTCACCATAAGGGTTGGTGGGGCAGGTTCTGTCCGATTCGAGGATCGGAATATTCTCGGGCTCTCCGTAGGTTGCTGCCGTAGAGGAGAAGACAATCTTATCTACGTTATTATCAATCATTGCTTGGAGAAGCACCTTAGTTCCGTACAAATTGTTTTCGTAATACTTGAGAGGATTTGTAACGCTTTCGCCTACAAGCGAAAATGCTGCAAAGTGAATGACCGCGTCAATTTTTTCTGCCTTGAAAAGATTGTTGAGAAAATTGTAATCACGGATGTCGCCCTGATAAAAAACTGCTTCCTTCGGTACTGCCTGCTTGTAGCCGGTTATCAGATTGTCTGCGATAACCACCTCGTGACCCCTGTCAAGAAGCTCTACTGCTGTGTGCGAGCCGATATATCCGGCACCGCCCAAAACCAAAAGTCTCATTTTAATCACCTCTTTTATTAGTTTAGGTTTTACTTTATTCAGATCTCAAAGGTTATGCTCTGATTTCCACTCATCAGCTTTTGCAGCAGAAAGACGTTTAATGCTTTCCTTTGCGTGGATTGATTCCTTTCCGCCGTTCAGATACAGGAAATATTTGCCCTCCGCTGTGACGTACAGGGTTTCCTCATAGCCTGCAGGATCGCCAAACTCTCGGGCGGTATGCTTAGCAACAAGGGTTGCCGAATCGGTATCATACTCTACGTTACAAATGATCTTTTTCATAACTGTTATCCATCCTTTAATTCTTTATTTCAACGCCGCCGACCGGGCGAATGGTAAGCTTTAAGCAAGTATCTATGCCAAAGATCTTTTCCATCTCTTTCGAGTAGGTTTCAACAAGCTCGTTGGGTACGAATGCTTGGATCGTTCCCGCGAATCCGCCGCCATGAACTCTGACGGCTCCCTTGCCTCCGAGGATCCTCTTACTGACCATAATTGCAAGCGGAAGATCCTGTCTTGTGGGATGCTTTGTCGAATAGAGATTTTGAAGAAGTGCCGAGGAGGAATCTCCCGATTCATTCACAAGTTTCAAGAAGGTATCAAAGTCACCGTTCTTGAGGCTTTCCGCTTCCTCTTTTGCTCTTCTCGTTTCATCGAAGAAATGCGCGGCTCTCATAACCGCTCTGTCGGTCGTCTTTTGTCTGAGTTCGGAAATGCTCTCGTAGAACTTTGCTTCATCCACCTGACTCAGAACCTTTTTACCGAAGAAGGCTGCGATTGCCTCCATCTCTTCTCGGATCGCCACGTAATCGTCCGTCAGATCCTCGTGACTGCTTTTTGTATCTGTGATGCAAAGCGTGTATCCGCTTTGACTGAAATCGTAATCGATTTTTTCGATGATCGGATTTGAAACGTCGGAGAAATCGATTCCGACGAGTCCACCAAAGGCGGATACCGTCTGGTCGAGAAGTCCGCACTTCTTACCGAAGTAGGTTGTCTCTGCAAACCACCCGATCCTTGCCATTTCGAGTGCGCTGCTCTTCTCCTTATTATAATGCTCGTCGATCACCGTGCAAATGAGCATTTCGAAGGCTGCCGAAGAGGAGATACCGCCGCCGCAAATGACGTCTGATGTGCAGTAGGCATCAAAGCCACCGATCTCAATTCCCTTTTCCTTAAATCTTGCCGCGATGCCTCTGACGATTGCCGAAGTACCCAGCTCGCCTTGGTGTACGCCGGTGTCTGAAAGATCAATAATGATCTGCTCAAAGCCCTCCGACTTTAATCGAATGCATCCGTCGTTATGGAAAGATACGATTGCAATGGCATCAAGGTTGACCGCTCCTGCAAGGACGCTTCCCTGCTGGTGATCTGTGTGGTTTCCGCCGATCTCGGTTCTGCCGGGTGCGGAATACAGGTTGATGTCGTTCCTCATCGGGAATATCTCTGAAAAGCTCTCTACGGCTTTTATGTATCGTTTCGTTTGATACTCCTGAGCCTTTTCGGAGCTTCCGTAAAGCCGCGAGAACGCCTCTTTGTATACTCCTTTATTCAGATTGGACAAGACGCTTTGAATGTTCATACTCATCACCTCTTACAACTCAGAGTCCTCAAACTCTTTCTGCTTTCGTTAATATCATAACACACTTTTGGAACGATTTCAATTGACACAACAGAACAAATAATGGACAAAACAGTACTGTATGCCCTAAAAGCGGTCAATTTAATGCACTTTCTTTCCAGAGCCATCAAAGCCCAACTAATAACCTCTTGATCTCTCCCCGGAAAAAAGTTTCTTCCTTTTAATTACATACAGTCAAATCTCACTTTTTCATCACGTTTTTTCTAAGCAATTCGTTTTCAAAATTTCACCGTTCGAGTTAAAGCGAACGCAAAAAAGTAAAATTTGGATATTTTGGTGTATTATACCTATATTATACACCCTTCTTTTTACACTTACAATTGACTCAACAAAACAAAAAATGGACAAAACAGTATTTTCTCTTGATTTTTCGGTCAATTTGATGTATAATATTGATTGAAGGATGGTTCACCAGCCTAAAACTCTGACGAGGGAGGTCGTTTTATGTATACAAATTCTGCCTATATAGGCGAGATGCACGAGGACATTGTTGATACCAGTAAGCCGATATTGGTTACCGCTGCCGGATACTTCCGTCTTGAAAAAACACCAGTTTTTGAAACGGTTCGACCGGAACCGCGTGGAGACTACCAGCTTCTCTATATCAGCTCGGGAAAGCTACATTTGTACGAAGAGGATGGAGAGCGAATCGTTACCAAGGGCAATATGATCCTTTTCCGTCCCGGATACCCTCAATTCTATAACATCTATCTTGAGGATAAGCCGGAGACCTATTGGGTCCACTTTACGGGCTCCGACGTTGATACCCTTCTTGACTATTACGGAATGCCCAAGGATGAAAAAGTGTTCTTCACGGGCACGTCTCCCGACTACCAATGGCTATATAAGCAGATGATCCAGGAGCTTCAGCTCTGCCGTGTCAACTACGAGGATCTGCTCAACATGAATCTACGTCACATCTTCCTGATCATCAACCGTTTTTTAAAGGAAGGAACCGAGCTCGATGCAGATGCACTGAACGAGGTTGAACGTGCAACCCACTATTTTAATGAAAACTACAATCAGAATATCTGCATTAAGGATTATGCCGCCGAACGTCATATGAGCGATTGTTGGTTCAACAGAACCTTCAAAAAGGTTACAAAGGTTACTCCAATTCAATATATTATCTCGCTCAGAATTGTCAGTGCGATCAATTTGCTTGAAAACACCGATCATAATATAAAACAGATTTCAAAAATGGTCGGTTACGACGATGAATACTATTTTAGCCGACTGTTCAAAAAGCAAACAGGACAGTCTCCTACAGCCTACAGAAAAATGTTGGAAAGCAAATAATACCATAACATACAAAAAGAACACGGTATATCTTAATCGGTATATCGTGTTCTTATCTTCCTTATTTAGCACATATCCGCAACAACTAACAGGGCAGAACGTAACGAAAACGGTCTGCCCTTCTGTTTAATTCATTTCTCGAATTCTATTGTATATGATTTCAGCCGCATTGCCGTTATTCAACGCTCCCAGATCTTGATGCATTCTTTCAAGTTCCTGTTCATTGCCCATTAATGCCAAGCAGCGTTTTGTCAGCTCCACATTGGTTGAACCTGTTACAGCACCGCCTTTGCTAACGAAATATCTCAGATTGTACTCCTCGCACCCTGCCACAGCATCAACGAATACCATGGGCAGCTCCTTCGTTTTTGCCTCAGTCACACTGAGTCCGCCCGGTTTTGTTAGATAAAGGTCAGCGCTGTCCATCATTTCTCCCATATCTTTCACAAACCCTTTGATATGTATGTTCTTATGTACTTGATACCGTAAACTCAGCTTCTTTTCAAGCTTCTGATTTCGCCCACAGATTACGGTTATTTCCCATTTTTCAGGAAGCTGAAGCTCCAAATCATGTAAGAGATTTGTCATTGGACCGCACCCCATACTTCCACACATCATAATCAGGTGTCTGTGATTGGGATCAACTCCAACGCGAATCTTCGCATCCCTTTTGCCTGACCTTTGATAAAACATTTGTCTTACGGGGATACCGCTCGGAACAAGTTTGTTTCTTGTAATGGTATCACACAAAAAAGCGTTTGTAAATTCTTCTCCGGGAATAAAATACAAATCCAAGTTTGAGTCTTGCGTACAAGGACTGCAGGTATAGTCAGTAGAAACAAAAGCTGTTTTGATTTTCATTGGATGCTGCTCCAACATTTCGGTGAGCATTAGGGCAGCAAACACGTGTGTGCATATTACAGTATCGTAATCTCCATCTGAAATACATGCAAAAAGCTTTTCCGCACCTTGACCGATAAATTTGTACACAATGGATCCGTAACGAAACAGGTCAGGGTGTCTTTCAGAATATCCGTACCCATGTTCAAAAAGTCTCGGTAAATGGCGGTAGATATAAGTATGCCCCCAAGAAATCATATGAGATACTTTAAGGGAGATAAAACCAAGCCCGTCTTTAATATAACACTCTTCTCTATTGCTTTCGAAATATTCTTTTATGGCGGTTGCACAGGAGTTATGTCCTTTTCCTGTATTGCAGGTAAGTATTAGTGTTTTCATCGTTTTCTCTCCTTTCTGCTCGCAATCGAAAAACGAAACATTCTCACTAATATTTTATCACCGAAAGTCTATTGTGTCAACATTCTAATCTCTTTTTTATATAAAAAAAACGACTTTTCAGATTATCGAATGAAATTTGAAGATGTGCCGTTGAAATTTAAGACATTAAATTGATTGGTATTCGTGGCAAAAATACTGTTTTGTCCATCATTCAATTTGTTGTGTCTATTCCATAAATCTCTTTTCCGTGGTATACTTGTACCAGAACAAAGCAAAAAAAGAAATAAATCCAACGAAAGGTGGAATAATGATATGAATACAATCGGCGTACTAACCAGTGGTGGCGATGCCCCTGGAATGAATGCTGCGGTTCGTTCTATCGTTCGAAGCGCAGAGGCTATGGGCCTCAAAGTAAAAGGAGTTATGCGAGGTTATAACGGTCTTATAGAGAACCATTTTGTTGACCTTGACATCCGCTCCGTATCCGATATTATTCAACGCGGAGGCACAGTGCTTTATACGGCACGCTCTCCGAAATTCAAAACCGAGGAAGGCATTCAAGAAGCTATCAAGAACTGCAAAGCTAACGGCATTGAAGGTCTTATCGTCATCGGCGGTGACGGCTCCTTCCGTGGTGCAAGAGATCTTTCTCTTCACGGTATTCCCTGCGTTGGTATTCCTGCAACGATTGATAATGATATTTCTTCAACCGACTACACAATCGGCTTTGATACCGCAATGAACACGGTTGTAGAACTTGTTGATAAGCTCCGTGATACTGCCTGCTCTCACGACCGCTGCAGTGTCGTTGAGGTTATGGGACATGGCGCCGGAGATCTCGCTCTTCAATGCGGTCTTGCCGTTGGAGCAACCTCTGTTATCGTTCCCGAAAAAACATACGATCCCGAAGCTGTTATTACAAAGATCCGAGAGACACAAAAGAGAGGAAGAAACCACTTCATTATCGTTGTCTCCGAGGGGCTTTGTGACGTCAGAGAGCTTGCAAAACAGATTGAGGAATCTACGGGCATCGAGAGCCGTGCAACCATTCTCGGTCACATTCAAAGAGGCGGAAGCCCAACCTTACGCGACAGAGTCGTTGCATCCAAGATGGGATACGCTGCCGTTGAGCTTTTGAAGGACGGTATCGGGAACCGAGTAATCGCCCTGAAGAACTGTGAAATCGTTAACTACGATATTTTCGAAGCGCTGAATATGCCGAAGACGTTTGATGAGGAGACTTATCTCCTCGCCAACATGATCTCGAGCTGACTGATACGAATAATTGGAGGATAAAAAAATGAAATACGAAATTGAGCTTACAACAATGAACGACGTGCAGGAGTTCAACAAAATCGTTACTCAGGTTGAGGGTGACGTGAGATTGAGAGGAAAGGACGAGCACGGAGCCAACTGGGAGCTTTCCGCAAAATCCATGCTCTGCGTTCTGCTTCTCGGCGGTCATATTCAGCACAGACATCACGCTCCGCAGGATATTGACTGGAACGCGATCTATTGCGAGTGTGACAAAGACATCTATCCTTTGATCAAAAAGTTTGTAAAGGAATAAAAGAAGGCGTTACTTCAAAACAATATGCACCCCCAAAGATTCAACTACTTTGGGGGTGCATATTGTTTTGTTTCAAAAAACTTTGTGATTTATGACCAATAGTTTTGTGTGCTCTTACTCCACCCTCATCATTCTGTATCCAACACCGATGTGGGTTTGGATATACTGCGGTGAGTTGGGTGTTGCTTCGATCTTTTTGCGGAGCGTTGCCATAAAGACGCGGAGAGAGGCTACGTTATTTTCCCACGCCGCGCCCCATATCTTTTGTGTGATGAAGGTGTGCGTTAATACCTTGCCGACGTTTGTGGCAAGCAAGCACAGTATTTTGTATTCGATGGGAGTCAGATGCAATTCCTCATCACCGAGATAGGCACAGCCTGCGGCATAGTCGATTCGCAAAGTACCGTTTATAAATACAGAGCTTGTGCTTTCGTTACGGTTCGAGGCTAATCTTCTTTGCGTAACACGAAGCCTTGCCAAAAGCTCCTCTACGGAGAATGGCTTGGTCAAGTAATCGTCCGCACCTGCATCAAGAGCATCGATTTTATCCTTATCCTCGCTTCTCGCGCTAATCACGATGATAGGCATATCCGACCACGTGCGTATTCTCTCGATGACCTCAACGCCGTCCATATCGGGAAGTCCGAGATCAAGCAGAACGATATCGGGATTGTGCGAGGATGCTTCCATTATAGCGTTGTTTCCGTTCTGTGCCGTTATAAATTTATAGTCGTGTGCCTTTAAGGTCGTTGTAATCAGATTGCGAACCGGCGCATCGTCCTAGACTACGAGTATCAAGGGTTTATTCATTGATCTCCACCTCCTCCTTTGGCAGTGTAAAGGTAAATACCGCGCCGTGCGGCTTTTTGTCGGTTACGGTAATCTCGCCGCCATGAGCATTTACAATAGACTTACATAGCGCAAGTCCAAGACCGAGGCTTCTGCGGCTGTCGGCAATTTTTTCAGCACCCGTATAGAACATATCGAAAACACGGGTCTTTATTTCGTCTGCAATTCCGTGTCCGTTATCTGCCACGGTAATTGCAATTTCATTGTCCTTTTCGACTGCCGAGATCTCTATTTCAGATCCGCTTGGCGTATATTTTATCGCATTGTCAATCAGATTGATCAAGACCTGAACGATAAGTCTTGCATCCATCCGCGCAAGCAGTATTCCGTCGCTTTCCTTGACGGTGAGTTTATGCGTATTTGCGTTTTTCTCGGTGCGTCTGACCGCTTCCTCAATCACATCGGAAACAACCTCGGCGGACATCCGTATGTCGCTCTTGCCATCTCCCATTCGGGATACCGACAGAAGATTTTCCACAAGGCTAATAAGCCATTCGGAGTCCTCACGTATATCGGCATAGATCTGTCTGCGTGTTTCGGTGTCGAACATCTCGTCATTGCGCTCGGAGCTGGTCTCGCCGTGTGGGGCGTGGTCAACCTGATGGAAGGCTACGGCAATGACAATCCCGGCGCTAATGCTCATGTACGGTAAAGTATCACAAGAAAATTATGTCGAATTGACAGCCGCCTCCGCTATACCGAATAAGGAAATAAAGAGTCCTCAAATTTTGCGCTACTAAATGAAGACGAGCGGAAGTAATCTCCCGCTCGTCAG
>JBGVFW010000144.1:0-24914 GCA_045121315.1 Eubacteriales bacterium | reverse complement strand
AGTTTCGCCGTTGCCGCACCGAGTGCGGCTTTTTTGCGCACCAATATCTTTTCCATGCGAAGAGCAAGTTTTTCTTCCGCCACAGCGAGTGCCATGCGCTTATCGTCAATAAAATTCATCGGCGTTGTCAGCGCGCGCGATGCGGCAAGACGGGCGAGTTTTTCGCGCGAAAGTTTTATTTTCTGTGTGCAGAGCAGCTCCATACGCGTCTGCACGTTGCCTATCTTCCTTGCGAGCTCCGCGCTTTCGGGCACGGCAAGCTCTGCCGCCGCGCTCGGCGTAGGCGCGCGAACAGACGCGGCAAAATCACAAAGGGTAAAGTCTGTTTCGTGACCCACGGCGGAGATTATCGGTATTTCGGAAGCGGCAACCTTGCGGCAAAGAGCCTCGTTGTTAAACGCCCAAAGGTCCTCCAGCGAGCCGCCGCCGCGCCCTACGATGAGCACGTCAACGTTCTTTCGCTCGTTAAAAAAATCTATTCCCGCCATTATCTGCGCGGGTGCGCCGTCACCCTGCACAAGCGAGGGGTAAAGAACGGGCTTGCAGAGCGGAAATCTTCTGCCCAGAATATTGATAATATCGCGTATCGCCGCGCCGGTTGGTGAGGTGATGATACCTATTCTCATTGGTATCTTCGGTAAAGGCTTCTTTTTCGAGCGGTCGAAAAGGCCTTCTGCCTCAAGCTTCTTTTTAAGCTGTTCATACGCGATGTAGAGCGCGCCGATGCCGTCGGGCTCCATCGTTTCGATGTATATCTGATACTGACCGTCGCGCACATACGCGCTGACTCTGCCCGTCACGATGACTTTCATGCCGTTTTCGGGCAAAAATTTCAGTTTGGAAGCGTTTCCGCGGAACATAACCGCTTTTATAAGGCTTCCTTCATCCTTGAGCGTCAGGTAAAAATGCCCTGTTTTATAGTGATTGGTAAAATTTGATATTTCGCCGCGCACGCACACGGACATAAGTATCTCGTCGTGATCGATGAGCATTTTTATATATTCGTTAAGCTCAGATACGGTTATGATCTGTCGTTCCGTAATACCGCCTCCCTTTTCATTTTCTCAAAACCGAGGTAACCCGTTCCGACAGCGTTGTCGGAGGAAAGCTCCTCGGAAGCAAAATATATATTATCTATCTTTTCTTGTATCTTTGCGCGGATGATCTTGTTTCGCATAACGCCGCCCGCAAAGATTACAGGGAGCGAAGGATATTTTTCCCTTGCCGCTTTTGCAAGCGAAATTACGTTTTTTGCCACAAAATCAAGTGTAAAATACGCTATCTTGCCCGCGTCCTCGCCGTGCGACACAAGCTCTCTTATTCTGTTTTCGGCACCCGACATATTGCATTCACCGTCGCGCACGGTGATCTTTATCGGTTTTATGCCATCGGCGTTGCCTGCCGCCTGAGCAAGTTTTTCAAGCTCTCCGCCGCAAGGGAACTTCAGTCCCAGCATCACTCCCGCGCGGTCTATAAGCTGACCTGCGGAAATATCTGCCGTGTCGCATACTATCTCTGCGGAAAAACCTATCTCTCCATCCGCTTGCGCACGCACGAGCTCGGTCGTGCCGCCGGAAAGATGGAGCGCCAAAAACTCGTCGCCTATCTCGCTCTCGCCTTTGCACGTTTTAAGCGCAGCCATAATATGACCCGCCTGATGCGAAAATTTGAACAGCGGCACGCACATCGTGCTTGCCACAGCGCTCGCCGCGCTCTGCCCCGCAAGGAAGCAAGGCATATAAGAGCCTTCGGCATCTCGCGGGTACGCGCTGTACGCAACAGCGTCAACTTTTGCCTGCTTGCCGTATTTTTCGCGGTAAGAGGTAAAAAGTTCTGGAAAAAGCGCGGGCAGGTTCACCGTATGCAAAAAAAGTGCGTCGCTCTGTCTAAGCCCGCACTCTCCCTTTTTTACATCGAGTATACGGCGAACGTGCACAAAACCCTCCTCGTCAACAAGAGAAAGCGAGGTGGTATAGTTGCTCGTGTCGATACCGAGAATTGTCATTCCGCTCTGCAACCTTTCGCAATGGAATTGAGCACACCGTTGATAAACGAGGGTGCATCGTCCTTGTCAAACTTTTTATCGATCTCTATCGCTTCGTTGATTGCAACGGGAGCAGGAACGTCCGTAAACATAAGCTCGTAAGCGCAAAGGCGCATAACCGCAAGAGAAATGCGGGAAATACGCGAAAGCGACCAACCGCGGAGGTGTTCCTCTATCTTCGCGTCTATTTCAGCGAGGTGTTCAAGAGTGCCGAAATAAAGATTTCTTGCAAACTCATTGGATTCAAGCTCGGCTTCCTCTGCCGTGAAAGTGAAGAATTCTTCGTTATTTTCTTCTTTATTGAAATCGTATCCGTACAATATCTGCACAGCACATTCGCGTGCCGCGCGGCGTGTGATCTTTGCCATAGTAGCTCCTTATATAAATCGAAAAGCTGTTTTTTATTTAATATATAAATTATACCGCGCATACGCGGAAAAGTCAACTTTTTTCATGCTTTCTTGCAAGAAAATACGTGTAAAAAGCGGTTGAACGCTTCAAACGCTCCCTCACTCTTGGAGGAAAGGTACTCTTCTTTGAACAAGCAAATGCTCGCGAATTGCGCGCAATTGCCTATGTTATAAAAAGTAAATGAAACAGCCTTTCGGCTGTTTCATTTTTAATTATTTTATCTGTGCCACACCGCACTTGACAGCGGCTTCTTTGACTGCTTTTGCAACAGCGGCGGTCGCGTTCTTATCGAATATATCGGGGAGAATACATTCTGCG
The DNA here is from genome assembly GCA_045121315.1 of Eubacteriales bacterium. Taxonomy (GTDB): domain Bacteria; phylum Bacillota; class Clostridia; order Oscillospirales; family CAG-272; genus UMGS731. The sequence continues at coordinate 22,141 of JBGVFW010000144.1, read as the reverse complement.
GAAAGTTTGTCCGCAACGAGTTCTGCAAGAGCCTCTGAAGCGGCAAGCTTCATTTCCTCAGTGATAGCGCTTGCGCGAGCGTCAAGCGCACCGCGGAACACGCCGGGGAACGCAAGGAGGTTGTTTATCTGGTTCGGGAAATCGCTTCTGCCGGTACCAACGACAGCGGCGCCTGCCGCTTTTGCTTCGTCTGGCATTATTTCGGGAGTGGGGTTCGCCATAGCGAAAAGGATAGCGTCCTTGTTCATGGAGCGTACCATATCGGGCGTTTCAAGCCCGGGTTTTGAAACGCCAAGGAAAACGTCCGCACCTTTGATTACATCGGCAAGTGTACCTTCTTCACTGTTGGGATTGGAAATTTCCGCGAGGAGCTTATGTTCTTCCGTGACGCCAGGGTTCTTCTTGGAGATAGCACCCGTTCTGTCAACAAAAATGAGGTTTTTCGCGCCTTTTGCGATGAAAAGTCTGCCGATAGCATCGCCTGCCGCGCCCCCGCCGGTGATAACAATCGTAACATCTTCGAGTTTTTTGCCGACAACCTTGAGAGCGTTTTGAAGCGCCGCGCTTGCAACTATTGCCGTGCCGTGCTGATCGTCGTGGAAGATCGGAATGGAGCATATCTCTTTAAGTTTGCGTTCAATCTCAAAGCATCTGGGCGCACCGATATCTTCAAGGTTCACGCCGCCGAAGCTTCCTTCAAGAAGAGCAACTGTGCGAACAATCTCGTCTACATCTTTGCTCTTTATGCACAGCGGGATAGCATCGATACCCGCAAACTGAGAGAAAAGCAAGCATTTGCCTTCCATAACGGGCATACCCGCTTCGGGTCCGATATCTCCCAAGCCAAGAACCGCCGTGCCATCCGTAATAACGGCAACCGTGTTCCAACGACGCGTAAGCTCATAGGATTTGGAAATATCTTTCTGAATTTCAAGGCAAGGCTCCGCAACGCCGGGAGTGTATGCAAGAGAAAGCATTTCGCGGCTGTCCACATTAACCGTGGGTGTAACCGCCATTTTGCCCTTCCATTCGTAGTGTTTTTCAAGGGATAACTTTTTGATTTCGTCGGTAGTCATAGTTTCATTCTCCGAAAATTTTAAAATTTATACAATCTATTTTACCATAACCGCAGAAAAAAGGCAACATACTTTCGCAAAAGTATGTTGCCTAAATATTATTTTCAGTTATTTTTCCAACCTGTAATTAACGTATCCGAAAAGTTCAAAGCCTTTGCGCCTGTATAGTGCAGCGGCTTTTTCGTTTTCCGGTTCGGTTTCAAGGCGGTATCGTTTCGCAGGTATCTCGTTTAGAACAAAATCTATAAAAGCCGAGCCAATACCGTTTCCTCTGTGAGCTTCGTCTATGTATATCTCGTCAAGCCACACAACTTTGCCGCCCGCCTCCTGGGAATACGTATACGCAAGGACGCCATAGCCGATCATCCCGCCGTCATCTTCAAAGATAAAAGCATCTCCATAAGGCGTGCCGACCATAAAATTTTCAAATGCGCGCAGAAAATTTTCTTCGGGAACAGGAGAAAGTACCGCAGGCGAAGAATAAAACATCTTCGCCATCTGCAAATATTTTTCTTTGTCTTTTTTCTCAATCTTTCTTATCTGCATCGCGTTTTTTCCTTTTCTTTCTTAGATGTATTATAATCAGCGCGAGCAACGCGACGGCGACGATTGCCGCGAAGGCGAGCAGTACGTCCCTCAATATCACCCAAAACAAAAATGCAAAGGTAGGTGCGTCCGCACCGCCTATTATGCCCATTTCGCCCATATTGCCCCTCAATATCTTCCGCGTTCCAGCTTCTGGCTACGGATATCTCTGCCGACAAAAAGGCAAACCTCAAATTCGCCGAACAGGCGCGAAGTAACTCTGTCCTGATATTTTTCCATAAGCTCGCCGCGTTTGAGGTTGGTGTTAATTATCATCGCTTTGCCAGAGCACATACGCGTGTTCACGATGTTGTAAAGGCATGACGTTGTAAACTGGTTGACCATCTCCGTGCCGAGGTCGTCCACTATAAGTAAATCGCATTCAAAATATCTCTGCGTTTTTCCACCTTGCTCGTCCGTGTTATAACCGCGAGAAAAACGCTCATATTCAAAATCGGAGAATATGTTCTGCGCGCTCTCGTACACAACGTCAAATCCGCGTTCTATCACGGTTTTGGCGCACGCACTGGAGAGGTGTGTTTTTCCAAGCCCCGTCATACCTATGAAAAGCAGGTTTCTGCCGCCGTTTTCGCGGAAACTTTTCGCAAAATCCTTCACGTTTTCGTAAACGCGCGCCATTTGCTCATATTCGGAACCTTTGTAATAAGAAAGGTCGAAGTTTTCAAAATTCTGCTTCGCAATAAGTTTACCGATGCCGGAACTTTCATACCCCGCCATAACGAGGTCGCGGCGCATACAAGAGCACATCTTGCCGTCAACGTATCCCGTGTCACGGCATTTGTCACATTCGAATTTCAAATCACTAAAGTCCGCGGGATATCCGTTTGAAACAAGAATTTCGCGGCGCGCCGCCAAAAGCTCGTCGTTGGAGCGCTTGAACTCCGCCATGCGTTCCTCTATATTTCCCTCGCCCGAAAGAGCGGTGGAAAATATCTTCATGCCTGTTTCGGCAAGGACTTTATCTATCTCCGCTATTTCGGGAAAAAGCATATGCAATTTTTCTTTGCGCGCTTCCGCTTCCTTTTGCGCGCGAAAATTTTTTTCGCGGTATATTTCGGAGATCTTTTTGCAGTTTTCGGCGTTGTATCCCATATTACGCTCCTTTTATAGAGTTATTCTCCCGTTTTTATGCCGTCGGCACGGCCTGCTCCGCGTTTTACCGCGAGCTCGAAAAATTCATCAAGGTCAAAGCTCGTTTCCTTGTTAGCGATCTTTTTAGGCGCTTTTTTGCCCTTGGCGTTCATGGCGTCAACGTCTTCGGGCGTTTTTATACCCGCCTCGCGCCATTTTTCAAGTATGCCGTTTTCGTATGCGAAGGAGGGCTTATCCACCGTTCCCACGCTCATCATAGCCTCGTACGCCTTCTCTATAAGTTCAAATGGCAGTTCCCATTCAACCACCCATTTGCCTATATAATCGCGCTCCTTGGGCGTGAGCGTGCGCTCGCCCAAGCCAAAAAGCTTGCGTATCTTGCTTTCCGCGTCGTTCTTTTTGCTTTCGCGCTTCATATATTTGTCAAGCTCAGGAACGCTTACAACGCCGCTGTCGTAAAGAGTTATAGCAACCTTTTCTACATAGCGAACGGATGCTTTATCTCTTGCTTTGCAATATGTGCATAGCATCATTATGTATTCGTCATCTAGCCTTAGGTGGTCCGAAAGGTATATAAGGCTAGATATCTCAGTTTTCGTGAACGTCTTTTCAAGGATAGCCTGGCAAGCATCTATAAGAAGCGGCACATTTTCTTTTTCCGCACAGATGCGGTCTATTTCATCGCTTGTGTATGAATCGCGCTCCACGTTCGGCACGGGCGTGCTTTTTTTCGCGGGTGCGGGCGTTGGAGCTGTTTTCTGCATGGGCGCCTGCACGGCGGCATTTACCACACCGGAAGGAATGGAAAATTCAGACGTATCATAAAACTGTCTTTCTCCGTTTTCTTCAGGCACGTCCACAACGCCCGCACCGCGCCAAAACTCAAGCGAACGGATGACGGAGGATGAGGAAACGTCCAAAAATTTTGCTATTTGCGCTTCGTCCGCAAATCTTCCGCTGCCCAAAGCAAGCAACACGCGCAGGTCGTTTTGCGAAGCCTTGCACGCAACATCAAGTGCACTCCCTGGAAGGCAGAAAGCGCTTTTTCCAAATAAAAAATTATATTTCATCTTGCACCGTAATAGTGTTCCTAATAAATTTTTTCAAACCTATGCATTAAACGCACTTTTTCCCGCAAATCGCGAACGCTTCCGCAGTTTTCCACATTCTTTCCTTACAAAAAAGGACGGTTTTATCCACATTTTCAACATGGTTTTCCACATCTCTGCACGAAAAAACCCGCTTTTTATCAGCGTTTTCCGCCTTTTCCACATTTTTTCGAAGTATTTCGACTTATTTCTGTTTTCCGCAGAAAATTTTTCTCGTTTTGCAAAAAACAGTGAAAAATGCAGAAAAATCTGCCCGTCATAATGCGGCAAAAAGGATTTTCTTTCGCGATTTTTTTGCGGCGTTTTGCACATAATCGCTCGCGCTGGCAAAATTCACTCTTCTTCGTCAACGGCAGAAGCATTTAAGAATACGTCCGCACGCTTGCCTTCAAGATATTCGAAAATACCCGCCACGGCGATCATAGCGCCGTTGTCGCCGCAATATTTAAGTTCGGGCAAATAGAGATTTATGCCCCTCTTCTTTGCAAGCTCAGTCACTGCCTCACGCAGATGCGAGTTCGCGGCAACGCCGCCCGCGAGCGCAAGCGATCTTATTTCGGGGTAAGCGTCGAGCGTGAGAGAAAGTTTGGCGATAACGCCCGAAACAGCGCTTTCCACAAAGCTTGCCGCAACGTCCGCTTTCGGTATCTCATCGCCCTTCTGCTGTGCGGAATTGATGTAATTGAGCACCGCAGTCTTTATACCCGAGAATGACATATCGAGCGTATCTCCCGTAATAGCGGAGGACGGGAATTTAAGCGTAGGCTTACCTTCGTAAGCAAGCTTATCGAGCGCCGCTCCGCCGGGATAAGGCATACCCATAACGCGCGCAACTTTATCAAATGCCTCACCCATAGCGTCGTCGCGCGTGCTGCCGACAGTTTGAATCTTCGTATAATCGTGAACGATAACAAAAGAAGTGTGACCGCCCGACGCGATAAGCGTGAGGAACGGGGGTTTGAGTTCTGGATGCGTAATATAGTTTGCCGCAATGTGTCCTTTCATATGGTTTACAGAAACAAGCGGAAGCCCGTGCGAATACGCAAGTGATTTTGCAAAATTCACACCCACCAAAAGCGCACCGATAAGTCCAGGTGAGCTAGTTACGGCTATTGCATCGATATCCTTATCAAGGTCAGCGCCCGCTTCCTCCAGAGCTTCATAAGCGATCTTGGAGATAACCTCGCAATGCGCGCGGCTGGCTATTTCCGGCACAACGCCGCCAAAGCGAGCGTGTATCTCTATTTGAGAGGCGACAATATTTGATTTTACGTTGAAAACACCGTCCTTGTATTCCACAACGGCACAGGATGTTTCATCGCATGAACTTTCAAAGCTGAGAATTTGCATTTCAAAACCCCTTTTTATGAATGTTTATTGTTTTCTATATTTCTGAAATTTTTTATTCTGTGAAATGTAGAGTAGTTTGAATCGTGGAAGCTGTTCGCACCGTTTATCGCCGTACGTCAAAGATAAATGATATCGTCCCCGTCAAATTCAAAATCCACGTATTGAAGCCCGACCTTGTTTCTGTCCAAATGGCGAAAATCGTAAAGTTCTCTCGTCGGGTGCGATACGGCAAATATGCACCTCGACGACTTCATAAAGGAACGGGCAGTACGTGGCGTAACTCCAGACAGCAGAACCTTTCACAAACTCTCCTTTAATCATAAATAAAGATTATAAAGCAGAGCATCTTCCGTTGGCTTATCGTAAAAATTCTTTCGCTCGCCAACAAGCTCGAATCCCATTTTTTCGTAGAGAGCTATGGCGGCGACATTTGATCTTCTCGCTTCAAGCATAATAACGTAAGCGCCGGTTTTGCGCGCGTTTTCTATGAGATCGGCAACGAGTATCTTGCCGATTCCATGCTTACGAAATTCGGGCATGACAGCTATGTTGCATATGCTGCGCTCGTCAAGCACTGCCGTCATTCCCGCGTATCCCGCGAAACAGCCGTCAGCAAAAGCGGCGATAAAATAGCCGCGCTCCGCTTCCTCAAGTATGGCTTTTTCGCTCCACGGGTGGGAAAAGCATATTCTTTCGAGCAGAGCGGCAAACCTTGCGCTCTGCTCGTCTATTTTTTTTATTTCTATATTCATTTTGCCTGCTCCAAGGAAAACATCTCGAAAATGCCCTTTTTCAGCTTAACGTAAGCGAGCTGATATTTCACGATATCGCCGCGCGCAAAATCGCCTACCTCCTCGGAAAACACCTTCACCTTATGGGCGTATTCGGGGAAAAGGCGGTCGAGCACGTCCTTGTGGCCCGCCGTCATGGCGACGATAACGTCGTTTTCCTGCATCAGTTTTTCTGTAACGGGGCGGGAGCGGTGCGTAATATAGTTATATTTCGCAATGCCCACGCTTTCGAGCGTGAACGCCGCGTCCTTGCCTATAGGAGAGGCACCGAAAACGAAAGTTCCCGCGCTGGACGCGGAATATTTATCCCCGCCGAATTCGGAAAGTATTGCCGCGGCCATAGGGCTGCGGCAAGTGTTCATAGAGCAAACAAATAGGACTTTTCTCTTTTCCATCATGCGAATTCCGCGCGCATGGGCTGCGCTTCTATCGCGTCCGCGATGGATTTTGCAATATCGTTTTCGCAAAGCTCGATAGCGCCCGTGTCGCAAAGATGGGCAACTGCGGGGTCGATGGGAAGTTTAGCGAGAACGGGAATACCATACTGCGCGGCGATAGCGTCGATATTGCTTTCACCGAAGAGTTTTATCTCTCTGCCGCAATCGGGGCATTTAACATAGCTCATGTTTTCAACGATACCGATTATCGGAATGTTCATAAGCTTCGCCATGTTTACGGCTTTCGCAACGATCATGGAAACGAGGTCCTGAGGGCTCGTTACGATGATAATGCCATCGAGAGGAAGTGATTGGAACACCGTAAGCGGAACGTCACCCGTTCCGGGAGGGCAGTCTATCATCATGCAGTCAATGTCGCCCCATACAACGTCCGTCCAGAACTGCTGAACCGTGCCGGAGATAACGGGACCGCGCCATACAACGGGGGAAGTTTCATCTTCCATAAGAAGGTTAACGCTCATAACGTCAATACCCGTTTTGGTTTTCATTGGAAGGATACCGCCCAAGGGGGCACCTTCGCACATACCGTGCAAACCGAAAGCCTTGGGGATAGAGGGACCGGTGATGTCCGCGTCGAGGATAGCTGTTTTAAGCCCACGGCGATTGAGTTCGACAGCGGAAAGGCTTGTAACGAGGGATTTACCTACGCCGCCCTTGCCACTGACAACACCGATGAGCTTATCTACTTTACTGAACTGATTTATGGGTGTAAACGCGGGTTTCTGCGTTTTGCTGCCGCAGTTTGCGGAGCAAGTAGAGCAATCATGAGTGCATCCCGCTTCTTCTTCGTATTTCTTTTCTTCTGACATTTTTTAAACTCCTTTAATTTTTATAAATTATATGCGGTTTAAACGAGTTTGAAACCGAAAAAGTCCTTTGTGTTGTTATAGCAAATGTCGCAAACCATCTGCGCGAGCGCTTCTATATCAAGCGGATATTCGCCTCTGTCAACAAAGCCCGCGATGAAGGAGCATAGAGCGCGGCGGAAATATTCGTGTCTTGTATAGGAAAGCGCACTTCGAGAGTCTGTGAGCATACCGAGGAACTTACCGAAAGCGGCTGTGTTTGCATAGGACTGGAAATGATCCTTCATGCCACTGAGATGGTCGTTGAACCACCAAGCCGCGCCTTGAACTACGTTGGGAAGGTTCATAAGTCCTTCGCTTTCTTCGCTCGCGTACTGGAAACAGCCCGCAAGGTCCGCTATCTGTTCGTTGTCCGCAGGATTGAGGGAGTAAAGAACCGTTCTGGGAAGCGCACCGTCGGAATTGAGCGCGTCGAGCATAGCGGAAAGCGCCATCGTGCTGCTCTTGCCGCTGATCGTGTCGTAACCGTGGTCGGGACCGAGTTTTTGGAACATAACGCTGTTCGTGTTTCTCATAGCGCCGAAGTGTATCTGCATAACGAAACCGTGTTTAACATATTCTTTTCCGAGGAAACGAATAAGCGCATTTTTATATGCGGCAACGGCTTCTGCGGGAACGGGATCTCCCGTAAGCACGCGTTTGAACGTCGCGTTTGCAACTTTTTTAAGCTGTTCGTGCGTGAGCGAACTGTCGAAAACGATCTCGTTGTCAAAGCTGTGGTCGGATGTTCGGCAGCCAAGGAGCGCAAAATATCCTATTCTTTTTTCCAAAGCTTCGCATAGTTTGTCGAACGTATCGATTTTAAAGCCAACTACTTCGCCAAGGTGTTCGATATATTCAGCAAAACCTTTTGCATCTGCATTAAGGCTCTTGTCAGGGCGGAATGCGGGAAGAACTACTGTGGAAAAGCTCTTGTCGTCGCGAAGCGCGATGTGATATTCAAGAGAGTCCGCCGGGTCGTCCGTCGTGCAGAGGAGCTTTACATTTGATCTTTCGATTATTTTGCGCGTGGAAAGGCCTTCGGAAAGAGCCTTTTTCGTCACATTCCATATCTCTTCGCAGTTTTCGGGGCAGATAACGCCTTCGTAGCCGAAGTAGCGTTTGAGCTCAAGGTGTGACCAATGGTAAACAGGGTGACCGATGAGGCTGGGCATACATTCAACGAAAGCCTCGAATTTTGCGTAATCGTCCGCATCTCCCGTAATAAGGCGTTCGGACACGCCGCAGGAACGCATTGCGCGCCATTTGTAATGGTCGGCAGCGAGCCAAACCTGCGTGATATTTTCAAACTTCTTGTCCTCCGCGATATCTTTTGGGCTCATATGGCAGTGATAGTCAATGATCGGCATAGCAGCAGCATAGTTGTGATAAAGAAGCTGTGCAAGCTCTGTGTCAAGCAAAAAATCGTGGTCCATAAAGTTTTTCATTTTACGTTCTCCTATTATTTTACCGCAATGTGCGGCATTATTCGATATTTAACAGTCTTTTAATATAAATTATATACCAAATCTTCGCCAAATGCAATAATATATTTTATTTCTTGCCGCAATATCGCGCAATATGAGTTTTTGAAGAGGAAAAGTTTATTTTCTGTTTACATTCGAAGAAAAACATGGTAAAATAAAATTTAATAAAGCACCGAAAGGCATAATATGAAATACCTATTTTTTGATATAGAAGGCGCCTGCCCGAAGCTGAGCACCATAGCCACATTTGGCTACGTCCTCACCGACGAGGATCTCGGGGTCATCGCGCGAGAAGATATACTTATGAACCCTAATTCGAAATACGATTGGTACGTCGTAAAAAACCTGCTTTCATACACGAAAGCGCAGCTCGCCGCAGAGCCGAAATTCAATTTTCATTACGGCAAGATCAAAGAATTGCTTGAGGACGAAGACATTCTCGTCTGCGGCTTCAGCATCACCAACGACCTCAAATATCTCAACAGCGAATGCCGCCGCTATTCTCTGCCGCCGCTCCTTTTCCGCTATACGGATATTCAAACGATTGCGGATAAATTTTTCGACAGCAAAAATCAGATCGGCATAGAACGCGCATACGCCATGCTGGAAATCGAGGATAAAATTCTCCTGCATAGAAGCGACGAAGACGCGTTTGCCGCTATGAAAGTCGCAAAAAAACTCTGCAATATCAAGGAAATGAACCTTTTTGAGCTTGCAAAAGCATACGGTTGCATAGGCAAAAACGAGGGACTGATAGCAAAAAAGAAAAAGGCGGCAACAAAATAATTTTTGTATTTTATATTCAACATATTCAACCGCAGGGAGTGTCATCCCCGACAGTTCTTTCCAAGCATCTTCCATTAATTATTCATTCAAATAATTCAACTTCATTCAAAATCGGGAGGTACTCATGAAAATCAAAACTGAGAAAATGGAATATGAAAAAGTTCTTGAACTGCCTGTAAAGCCGCACCGCAAGCCGAAAAAGCCGAATATGCTTTTCCGCACCCTGCTCAAGGTGGTTTCTACCCCCGACCTCATAGCCACGCGCTTCAAATGCCGCAAAATAAGCATGGAAAAGCTTGGTAAGCGTGAACCGTGCCTCATTCTCATGAATCATTCAAGCTTTATCGATTTGAAGATAGCCTCCTCCGTGCTATACCCGCGTGCCTTCAACATCGTCTGCACGTCGGACGGGTTTGTCGGAAAGGAATGGCTCATGCGCAACCTCGGCTGTATCCCCACGCAGAAATTTGTAACAGACCTCACGCTCGTACGCGATATGCTCTACGCCGTGAAAACGCTTGGAAGCTCCATTCTCATGTACCCCGAAGCGAGCTACAGCTTCGACGGCACGGCGACAACGCTCCCCGATTCCTTGGGGGAATGTCTTAAAATGCTCAAAGTGCCGCTCGTTGTGATTCGCACTTACGGCGCGTTCTCGCGCGACCCGCTGTATAACAACCTGCAAACGCGCAAGGTAAAGGTCAGCGCAGATATAGAATACGTCCTCTCCCCAGAGCAGATTGCCGAAAAATCCTGCGAGGAAATAAACGCGATAATAAAAGAAAAATTCTCCTTTGACAATTTCCGTTGGCAGCAGGAAACGAGAACGAAGATAACCGAGCGTTTCCGCGCGGACTACCTTAACCGCGTGCTCTATAAATGCCCCGAATGTCTTGAAGAGGGGCAGATGCTCGGCAAAGGCACGCGCCTTACCTGCCGTCATTGCGGCAAGGAATACGAGCTTACAGAGTACGGATATCTCGAAGCGACAGATGGCAGCACAAAATTTTCCCACATTCCGGATTGGTATGCGTGGCAGCGTGACTGCGTGCGAAAAGAAATCGAAAAGGGTACCTACCATCTCGATGTTCCCGTGGATATTTACGTTATGGTAAACACGAAAAAGATATACAACGTCGGAGAAGGCAGACTCGTCCACACGTGCGACGGTTTCCACCTTACCGGATGCGAAGGAAAACTCGACTATAAGCAAAGACCGCTTTCCTCTTATAGTCTTTATTCAGACTATTATTGGTATGAGATAGGCGATATGATATGCATCGGCGGCGGAAAGATACTCTATTACTGTTTTCCGAAAGCAAAAGGCGATTTCGTTGCAAAAACAAGACTTGCGGCGGAAGAACTTTTCAAAATGAACAAGATAATCCGCCCCGCCGCATCTCGCGCCGCAAGAACAGCGAAAGATAAAATATGACTTTCTCAAAAAGCCTGTTTACGCGGGCTTTTTTCGTTGACAGAACGTCAATTTGACAAAACGTACAAAAAGTGATATAATTAAATAAAGGCATTGAAACTCTGAATTTAATTTAAGGAGAAAAGCTATGTCTCAACAAACCAAAAACGCTATGAAAGATTCTCTAAAGAAGTTTATAGCGAGAAAACCCATAAGCAGGATAACCATCAAGGACATCACCGGTGATTGCGGCGTAAACAGAATGACGTTTTACTATCATTTCAAAGATATCTACGATCTTTTGGATTGGAGCGTTTCGCAGGAAGCGCAGGCTTGCGCACAGGGCGGGCTTATATATGAAAAATGGGACGAGGGACTTCTTAAAATATTCAATATCATACTTTTAAATAAAGATTTCTACCTTAACGTTTACCGCAACGCAGGAAAAGAATATTCCGAAAAAAAGGTGCAGGAATATATGCATCATATCGCCGCAGACCTTGTTGAAGAGGAAACAGCCGGGCTTTCCGTCGCTACGCCGGATAAAGCCACTCTTGCTGAATATTACACATACGCTCTCACCGGGTTCGCCGTTTGCTGGGTAAACACAGGCTTGCGCGAAAATCCCCAGTATATCGTCGGCTACGTGAGTTCGCTCTTAAAGCGTGGAATGGCTGCAACGATAACTTTACTGCGCTCAGATATTCCACCGTACCTCCCCCAAGATTGAGCGCGCCGAATTTTTCCATAAAAATACAAGAAATTCTCAAAATTATCTCTTTTAATGACGAAAAGCTCCAATTTTTTCACAAACCGGAGCTTTTATTTTTAAAGAAAATGTTGTCAAACGCATTTCTTTGTGATAAAATAAAACCATAATAAAAAGTTTTAATTTTTAAGGAGCCTATTATGGCACATCCAACCAAAATATCTTTAAAAGAATCTTTGAAAAAATTGATCTCGCAAAAGCCCTTGAACAAAATCACGGTAAGCGATATCACTAATGATTCCGGCGTAAACCGCATGACGTTTTATTACCATTTCAAGGACGTTTCCAACCTCATCGAATGGAGCATTATGCAGGACGCGGAAAATTCTCTCGGTTCAGACCTCTCCTTTAAAAAGTGGCAGGACGGTCTTCTGAAGATATTCTATGCGATACGCCTTAATAAAGAATTTTTCTCTAACATTTACGCTAACGTAGACAAAAAAACCGCCGAAGGATACATAAATAAGCATATGAAGTGCATCGCGGAAAGCATCGTTAAGGAGATTACATCAAAAAGCAGTATTTCCAATGAGTCCAAAGCACGCATATCAACGTATTACGAATATTGCCTTACAAGCATGGTGATATGCTGGATGGAAGGCAATTTCACTGAAGAACCCGAATTTCTCGTTGAATACGCAAGCGCCCTTCTCAAAAAAGGAATGTCCGGCACTATAGAAAAGCTTTACGCCCGCCAAACAGAGCTCGAACGCTGACAATTTTCAAGATTTTAAAAAGCAAAAAACTTTGATATCCGCCCATAAGGGCGGATTTTTTCTTTACAAATATACTTTCCCATGGTATAATTACGCCGAAAAAACAAAAATCCCCCACTTATAAAGGAGAAAACGCTATGAACGCAAACTTTCGCCCCTCTGCTGTGCCGCTTATAACGGTAGACCCTTACTTTTCCGTCTGGTCTTTCGCAGACAAACTCACGGACGACGTTACCCGCCATTGGACGGGCAGACGAAACCCAATGACGGGGATTATCAAAATCGACGGCAGCCCATTCATTTTCATGGGCAAAATGATCTATTCCAACAGGGACTATAACGAGAAAGTTCCCGTGATCCCACAGACCTCACTTGAAGTAAAACCAACTTCAACAGTCTACACGTTTGAAAACGAACTTGTAAAGCTCACTCTCACGTTTACCTCCCCCCTCCTGCTCGATGATCTGAAGCTCATGTCACGCCCCGTTTCCTACATTCGTTATAACGCGGAAACAAAAACGGCAGACGAGCATGATATCAAAGTTTACTTCGATATCGGTGCAGAAACCTGTACGAGCACGATGGAGCAGAAAGTGCGCTTCGGCAGAACGGAACATTCCCTTTACATGGGCAACACCGTCCAAGCACCCCTTTCTTCCTCCGGCGACAGCACACTCATAGATTGGGGTTATCTACACCTTTGCAGAAAAGACGCTTTTGCTGCCGAATATTATTGCAGACGTCAATTCTGCGAAAACCGTACGCTAGAACCGAAGGACGAAACGCTTGAGTACGGATATGAAAGCCGTGTTGCTCTTGCCGTTATCTGCGAAGGAGCAAGCGATGTTGTCGCTGTCGCTTACGACGACATTCACTCCATAAATTACTTTGGGGATATACTCGACGCTTGGTGTATGAAAGAATATGGCGGTTTTGACGGTGCCGTTCGCGCCGCTCTTGCCGATTACGAAGAAGTTTTTGCAAGATGCGAAAAATTCAATGCAGAATTTACCGCCGAAATGAAAAAATACGGCGAAGATTACGCCAAGGTAGGCGCGCTCACGTACAGACAGGCTATCGCCGCTCATAAGCTCGCCCGCGGTAAAAACGACGAAGTTCTCTTCTTCTCCAAAGAATGTTATTCCGGCGGATTTATCGCAACGCTCGACGTAACATACCCCTCAATTCCGCTCTTCCTATTATATAACCCCGAGCTTGTTAAGGGCATGATTCGCCCCATCGCGCGCATGGCGATAGACGAAGCGTGGAAATTTGAATTTGCTCCGCACGACACGGGTCTTTACCCTTTAGCTACGGGTCAGAAATACAGCAGTAAGCTCGAACGTCAGATGCCCGTTGAAGAATGTGGCAACTTCATTCTCTGCGTTGCCGCCGTTTGCCGCGCAGAGGGAAATGATTCTTTCGCAAAAGAAAACGCAGACCTCATGAAAAAATGGGCAGATTACCTCGTTCAAAACGGTTACAAACCGGGAAATCAGCTCTGCACGGACGACTTTGCGGGACACTTGGCGCATAACTGCAACCTTTCCCTCAAAGCGATCGCAGCTCTCGCCGCTTACGGCAAGCTCACGGGAGAGACTCATTACAGCGACGTCGCTCACGATATGGCGGCTCGTTTCGTAACGGACGCGGCAGGCGAAAAAGCAAGCAAGCTCACGTTCGACGGTGCGCCCGACACATGGAGCATGAAATACAACCTCGTTTGGGATAAAATGCTCGGTCTTTCCTTGTTCTCCGACGATTTCTACAAAAAAGAAATCGCGCTTTACAAAGAAAAAGCAAACCGCTTCGGCGTTCCGCTTGACAGCAGAAAAACTTACACGAAGACAGACTGGCTCGCGTGGACGACTATCCTCACCGACGACGAAAAATATATGAAGGATATTTACGCAAGATGCGCGGATATGGTTTCTTCCACTCGTCAGCGCGTGCCCGTAACAGACTGGTACGACACGATTACGGCTGAACAGAGCGGTTTCCAGAACAGAACCGTTCTCGGCGGGTTCTATATCAATATCCTCGCGGATAAATGGAAGAAAGAGAAAAAATCCCTTTGATTTATCGGCGTGCGCTCACGGTGCAAGCGCCCCTTTCTATCCCAGCACAAGCGATAAACCTGCAAGGTTTTTTACTTCTTTTGCAGCGCTTTTCTTTTAAACAAAGAAAAGCGCGAATTAAATAAATAGCAATAAAAAAGAGCGGTTTGCACCGCTCTTTTTTATTGTTAACTTTTCTTATTTCATGCCCTGTTCGTAGGATTCGATCATTTTCTTAACCATCTGACCGCCTACGGAGCCCGCCTGCTTAGATGTGAGATCGCCGTTGTAACCTTCCTTAAGGTTTACGCCTACTTCGTTTGCTGCTTCCATTTTGAATTTGTTGAGCGCTTCTTTTGCTTCGGGAACAAGTGCTTTATTGCTGGACATAATTTATATTTCTCCTGTTTATTTTTTGAAGATCGTAAATATTTTTTGCGTGCGGTATTCCGCTCGCTTATCAGAGCGAAATTCACGTTTGCTCTTTCGCTCTGGTCTTATTATGAGCGAATAAACTTCTTTTATGAATGGCAATTTTTTGTTTAAAAAATCGAACGGTGGCACAGAGAGCGCGCACGCATATAATGTAGTGCGGGAAAGAATTTTTCCGCAAATAAATTTTAAGGGATGCCCGTATGGAAACGAGAATTATTGTTACGGGTTCGCAAACGTCCGCCATAAAGGCGCGGCGCCACCTTGAAAAAAACGGAATAAAAACGAAAGTTGTCCGCGCGCCCAAAAACCCCGGCGAAGGCTGCCGTTTCGGCGTGGAAACGAGCCTTTCGTTCGTTCCACGTGCAACACGTCTTTTGGACGACGAGCGTATAAATTATTCCGATATTATAAAACCGTAAGAAGGGTCAGATATGATATATTTCGACAACGCCGCAACGACCTTTCCCAAACCGCCCGATGTGCTGCGCGGCATGGTTGAATGTATGAAAAATTATGGCGGCAACCCGGGCAGGGGCGCGCACCCGCTCGCGCTCGCCGCCGCGGAAGCGGTGTACGACTCAAGGAGTGAGATAGCCTCATTTTTCGACTCCTCAAGCCCAGAAAACGTCGTTTTCACGCAGAACGCCACACAAGCGCTGAATTTCGCTATCTTCGGAACAGTAAAGCAAGGCGACCATATTTTGATTTCAAATCTCGAACACAACAGCGTATTACGCCCCGTCGCCGAGCTTTACCGCAGAGGAATTGCCTCATTCACCGTTTTTGACGCCCTGGGAAGCCGTGAGGAAACACTTGAAAACATCAAAAAAGCTTTTCGCCGCAACACTCGCGTGGTGATAACGACTCACGTTTCAAACGTCTGCCCTAAGGTTTTGCCTGTGCGTGAAATATCCGCGCTGTGCCGTGAGTGCGGCGCATACCACATCGTTGACGCTTCGCAGAGCGCGGGTATTTACAACCTCAGCGTAAATGACGGCGTTTCCATCATATGCGTGCCGGGACACAAAGGACTTTACGGTCCGCAAGGAATCGGATTTTGCCTTTTCGCAGACGATTTTGATTTTTCGCGTTTTACTCCGCTTTTATACGGCGGAAATGGGCTTAATTCCGCGAAAACGGAAATGGGCAGAAACCCGCCAGAATCTTTCGAGGCGGGTACCGTCGCCGTTCCCAACATCGTTGGTCTTTGCCGCGGCGTAAGATTTGTGAAAAAGCAAGGCGTGGAACGCATACGCGCTCATGAGCAAGCCATCTGCTGCCGCATACGTGCTCGCCTTTCGGAAAACGCAAAAGTGAAGATATATCTGCCCGAAGAACAATCAGGGTCTACGCTCCTGTTCAACGCCGAGGGTATAAGCGGTACAGAACTTTCGCTGTTTCTGGCTGAGCGCAATATCTGTACCCGCGCAGGACTTCACTGCTCGCCACTTGCGCACGACGCGCTCGGCACAGAGGGCGACGCGGTAAGGCTTTCCTTTTCCGCGTTCAACACGACCGCCGAAGCAGACGAATTTTGCAAGGTTTTGGAAAATAAGTTGCGATAACCCGAATAAAAAAGACACGGCAATCCGTGTCTTTTTTATTTATATTCTTCTCACAAATTCAAACGGTCTTTAGTCCTACGCCCTGCGAACAAAGTGAGCATTTAATGGATATCGATTTTTTCGCTTCCTCAGTCCGCCTCACATATGCTATCAGCATATCTTACTGTTTCCATGGCGTCTGCAGCGTATTTGTCCGCACCGATGCGGTCGGCGTATTCTTGTGTAAGCACCGCGCCGCCGACAATGATCTTGCACCACGGAGCGCGCACGCGCAAAAGCTTTATCGTTTCCTCCATAGCAGGAACCGTCGTAGTCATGAGCGCGCTAAGACCGACAAGAGGCGCATGGAGCTTTTCCACAGCATCCGCCACAACCTCCGGCGGAACGTCTTTGCCCAAGTCCGTAACAGAAAATCCATAATTTTCAAGAAGAAGTTTTACTATGTTTTTACCGATATCGTGTACGTCGCCGTGTACCGTGGCAATAACGAAATCGCACTTTTTCACCATCTGACCGTTGGAACTTGAAACCGCCGCTTTTATCTCTTCGAAAGCGCATTTTGCCGCTTCTGCGCTGATAAGAAGCTGAGGGAGATAAATAGTCTTCTCTTCAAATCCCTTGCCCACTATATCGAGCGCGGGAATTACCTCGTTGTTCACGATGTCGAGCGCGGGAACGGTGGCAAGCAGCTGCTTTGTAATGGCACCCGCCCTTTCGCGCAAGCCTTTTACAATAGCATTTTGAAGCTCTGTTTTACCCGTTTTTGCTTCCGCTGCGGGTGCGGGCGCCGCCGACGGCGTCTGCACAGGCATATTCGAAGCAAATTCTATATAATCTGCGCAGTTTTCGTCCAAGCCGTGAAGTGCGCGGAAAGTGTAATACGTTTTCATCATGTCTGCGGAATACGGGTTCATGATGGCGGCGGAAAGTCCGTTTTCGAGCGCAAGCGCGAAGAACGTGCTGTTCACCGCTTCGCGCACAGGCAGACCGAACGAAATGTTCGAAACGCCAAGCGATGTATGACAGCCTATCTTATTTTTGATGTAATTAAGCGAGCCGAGCGTTGCCAAAGCAGCCTTGTTGTCCGCGCTGATAGTCATGGCGAGTGTATCGAAAACGATATTCTTTTTCGCGATACCATACTCTGCGGCAACAGAGATTATCTTTTCCGCGATCTCTATTCTTTCCTCCGCCGTCGGGGGGATACCGCGCTCGTCGAGCGTGAGCGCAACGACAACACCGCCGTATTTTTTCACGAGCGGGAATATAGCGCGCATATTTTCCTCTTTGCCGTTGACGGAGTTTATCATCGCTTTTCCGTTGTAAACGCGCAGAGCCGCCTCCATCGCCGAAGGGTCGGACGTGTCTAACTGCAAGGGCAGGTCGATTATCGCTTGAAGCTCGCGCACGACCTCGCAGATCATCTCTTTTTCATCTATTTCGGGAAGACCAACATTTACGTCGAGAATGTGCGCGCCCTTTTCCTGCTGATTTATGCCCTCCTGCAAAATGTAACCGATATCTTTTTCGACAAGAGCCTGTTTAAATCTCTTTTTGCCGGTGGGGTTTATTCTCTCACCTATAAGCACTGGGGAGCCGGCAAAACGTACCGCGTGAGTATAGGAGGAAACGCAGGTTATGTTCTTTTCCGTTACGGGAACGGGAGCGATGTCTTTCGTCGCACTGCACAACGCCTTGATATATTCAGGCGTCGTACCGCAGCAGCCGCCGATAACGCGCACACCCGCACGTACCGCGTCTGCAACCTCTTCGGCAAACTCCTCTACGGTGACGTCATAAAACGTGTTCACGCCGTCGCTTTTGGGAAGTCCCGCGTTGGGTTTGAGGAGCACGGGAATCGACGCGCACGAAAGGAGCTCATTCACAACTCCGCGAAGCTGGCGCGGGCCAAGCGAGCAGTTTGCGCCGATCGCGGCAACGCCAAGCCCCTCTGCCATAGCTACCATAGCCGCGGGAGAAGCACCCGTCATCAGTTTGCCGTCCTCGCCGTATGCGTTTGAAACGAAGATCGGCAGATCGCAATTTTCTTTTGCCGCAAGTATCGCCGCCTTTGTTTCGTAGCTGTCGTTCATCGTTTCTATCATAACGAGGTCCGCGCCGTATTTCGCACCGAGGCGAACCGTTTCGGCAAAGACCGAAACAGCTTCTTCAAACTCAAAATCTCCGTAAGGCTTGAGCAGTTTGCCTGTGGGACCGATATCGATAGCGACGAATTTTTCCTGCGTACCGCTTGAAGTTTTCGCCGCGCGTTTCGCTATCTCAATGGCGCTTTTCACAATCTCTTCAAGCTCTTCGTACGAAAATTTAAGTGTGTTCGCACCGAACGTGTTTGTGTTAACCACGTTCGAGCCTGCGTCAAAATAATCGCGCTGTATTTTTTCTACCGCGTCCGGGCGCGTGAGGTTCCAGCGTTCAGGAAACTCACCGGGGGCAAGACCGGCTTTCTGCAAAAGCGTTCCCATGCCGCCGTCGAGAACGACAGTATTTTCTTTTAAAAATTCAGTTATATTCATATTTTTCTCCAAAGAGATTAGATTTTAAATAGGCTTCCCTTTTGCGGTGCACACGCACGATCGGGCAAAGCCAAAACTTTCATGAGATAAGGCTTATTTCTCCCCCATGCCTATTATAGCCGTAACGGATTTTGAAGGGAACATGAGAAGGCTTGTGTTCAGCATCACGCCAAGCTTGCGCTCGCAGTCAAGAGCGCGGAAAATATCAAGCTGAAGAGAGAGTGGAACGTCACCGTAACCGGGGCTGAAACGCGGGCGCGTATATCCACCCGCTTCTTTTGCCCGCGCCGTGATCTCCGCATTGAAAACGTCGCAAAGGCTTTCCACGCGTTCCGCGCCGATAGCTTGGAAAAGGTGCGCTTTCGCAGGCGAGATGCGCGAATAACGTGCAATGAGCCTGTCCATTGCTAACCCCACCGTCGCAGCGAAAAGCACTATTTTTCCGCATCCGCCAAGGTTTTTGGCAAGATCTTTGCTCTGAACCTTTGTAAATCCGAGGTCAATCGCGTCGCCATCAATATTTATCTGATATTCAGCATAGCAAACTTTATAGCAAAGTTTGCCCGCACATTCGGAAATACACTCGGAAAGCAGTGCTGAAACCTCCGCGCTTGTTTCGCGGCAACCCGCGTAGCGGAGTATCTCTTTTACGTCAAACTCTGGTTCAGGATAACTTTTGTAAAAAAGCGAGTTCATCATTTGCCCAAAATATCGGAAAGGTTGCTCTGTATCTTAAAGGCAACATCTGGTTTGTTCATGGAATAAACGTGAACATTCGTGATGTTGTTAGCGTAAAGATCGATGATCTGATCCGTTGCGTAAGCGATGCCCGCCTGCTTCATTGCCGCGGGGTCGGAGCCGAATTTATCCACAAGGCTCTTAAATCTCTGCGGCATAAATGAACCCGAAAGCTTTATTGCACGCGCAACCTGGTTGGCGTTGGTGATAGGCATGATACCGGCGATCACGGGAACGGTGATACCCGCTTCTCTGATCTTATAAAGGAAATTATAGAGCAAATTATTGTCAAAAAACATCTGCGTCGTAAGAAATTCACAGCCCGCGTCAACCTTTTCCTTGAGGTGTTTAATATCTTCTCTTTGGTTCGCACTTTCGGGATGAACCTCCGGGTAGCACGCGCCGCCGATGCAGAAATCAGCGCCGTTCTCTTTAAGCTCATGCACAAGGTCTATTGCATGGCGGTACGCCCAACCGGAGCGATCCTGCCCTTCCATTTCGGGAGTGAGGTCGCCTCGAAGTGCCATGACGTTTTCGATACCTGCGCGTTTCATGTCCTCAATGCGCTCTTTTACGGTTTCCTTTGTAGAGGAAACGCACGTCAAATGTGCAAGAGTAGAGACGCCATGTTTTTCTTTTATATCCTTTGCAATATCAAGCGTATAACGACTCGTGCCGCCGCCCGCGCCGTATGTAACGCTCATAAAGGCAGGTTTGAGAGTTGCTATCTCCTCAACCGCGTGTTTAACGCTTTCAAAGTTAGCATCGGTCTTCGGCGGAAATACCTCGAAAGAAAGTGAAAGTTTCTCGTCTTTAAGTTTTTCAATCAGTTTCATATTATCACCAACTTTTTTGTGTTTTTCTTTATAGTATAATACATTTTCTCTCGATATGCAATAAAAACTTATCAAAAAGATAAGAAAAACGGGCGATTCATGAATCGCCCCTACGAAGAAGAATAATTCGCACCGAACAGATGATATCTATCTGTTCGGCGCAATCCACTATGTTTTTCTCTTTTATTATTTTAGATGTTTCGGAATATGAGTAAGACCCGTTAAATAGTCAAGCGATATGTTATAATATTTTGCAAGAGTAATAAAATGGTGCATTGGTAATTCTCTTTCTCCACTCTCATATCTTGCGTTTAAGTTAGGAGATCAATTTTCTGTGATTTTAAGAATTTCGAAGAGGATACGATATCTGATAGAAAAATTCGGAATGACGCAATCAGAACTTGCGAAAAAGCCGAACGTTTCCCGTACTCCGTCAGTTCTTGGGAAACGTCTGCCTCCACACCCTTGGTCTTAAACATAACGAAAATATGTCGCATTTTTCATATAACTTACGATTATCTTCTCGGTTTGACGGACAACATATCTGTTGATATTTCCGAACTCGGAACGGAAGAGCAAACTATCGTTCTTCGAACGTCTAAATAAAAGTTGATTTTTCCGGAGAAGGAATCCCCGTCAGTTATTATATTTTTCAGATATATTCCTTTATCTTGTAATCTTCCCCATTTCGTGTTAAAATAATATAGTAAAAATCAAACGGAGGCAAAAAATGATTTTTCTCTACGTTACCCTTGGAATAATTTTTATCCTTTTCCTATTATATATATTTCTCATCTTTCCAAGCGGAAGAAAGAAAAAAACAGCAGAGTTTTTCTCTGCGCAAAAATATTTCGCACACCGTGGCTTGCACGGCGACGGGGTTCCTGAAAACTCTCTCACAGCGTTCGGCCTGGCCTGCAAAGCGGGCTACGGCATTGAATTTGACGTTCACATAACGGCAGACGAAAAGCTCGTCGTTTTCCACGATTCCGCGCTTTCGCGTATGTGCGGCGTAGGCGGCAATGTGGAAGAAAAAACGCTTGCCGAGCTTAAATCTCTCACGCTTTTAGGCACAGATGAGAAAATTCCAACTCTAGAAGAAACACTTGCTCTCATAGACGGCAGAGCGCCGCTCATCGTCGAAATAAAGGGCGAAAAAATAACCGACACGCGCGTTTGCGAGCTTTCACAGAAAGTTCTTTCAAGCTATCGCGGCAAATGGTGCATGGAATCCTTCAATCCGTTCTACGTGCGCTGGTGGAAAAAGCACGGCAAAAACGTCGTGCGCGGTCAGCTCGCCTGCAAAATGCGCGGTGGAAAGGGGTTCCTCGACCACGCGAAAAATTTTATACTTGAAAATCTGCTTCTCTGCGTGCTTTCCCGCCCCGATTTCGTCGCATACGACGTAAACGGGAGAAAACAGCCTTCGTTCCGCGCCGCTCGCGCCTTGGGCGCGTACCCCGTGGCGTGGACTATC
>JBGVFW010000143.1:0-6854 GCA_045121315.1 Eubacteriales bacterium | reverse complement strand
TCCGGCGTGCCGTCGCCCGGGAGATCGCAATAAAAATCGTAGGGGGTATCATCGGCATCGCTTTTTTTGCTGTTGCTTCGAATATATGATATTATTCTGTTTTGAATACAGATTTTGGCGTAAAGCCCGAATGAAACGCCTTTTGTTGTGTCGTAAGCCAAAGCCGCTTTGTAAAGGGCAAGGGAGGCTTCCTGGCAAAGGTCGTCATGCTCGGATTCGGAAATGCAGTACGCTTTCATGCATTTCGCCACCGCGCTTTGAATTAGGGGATAATATAATGAATAAACCGAATCAAAAGAAAGCGGTTTGCCGTTTTTAACGTCGCCAATTAAACTATTTATATCTTTAATATCGTTATTCAAAATACCAACTTCCCGTAAAACGCGAACTGAACAGAAATGCGTGAATATGTTAAGTGTTTGTAACTATATTATAAACTTCAAAAACTTGTGTGTCAAGTGAAATTTATAATAAAATCGGTTTTTTATCGAATTTTTTTCACCATTTTACACAAAAATCCGAGGAAAGTGTTCAAAAAAATTGTTTTTTTGACAAAAAATTCATTTGAATATGAGTTTTGAAAATATTTACCTTTATTCTTCAAGTAAAGATTAAATTTAAAACGTGATTTTGCGTTTTAATACGATGAAAAAAACTTTTGAAAAAATTTCAAAAAATGTATTGACAAATTTCGCAAGATTTGATATACTAACAACCGTCAACGGCGCAGAGCCCGCGACACAATGGAATAGATTATAGCGGCATCGCCAAGCGGTAAGGCAACGGACTCTGACTCCGTCATTACCTAGGTTCGAATCCTAGTGCCGCTGCCAGAAAAAAGCACATCTGTTTACAGATGTGCTTTTTTCAGTTATATTCGCCTGCGGCGAGTTCTATGCACATGTGCGTGATATTGCCTCCGGCAGTGATATGCGCTTCGCGCGTTGAAAGTTACAAGGCGAATATAATATCACTGTGAGCAGAGCGAACAATATCACTTTTGCGGAGCAAAAATATCACGCTGACGAAGTCAGCATATCACTAAACTCTTTACAACTCATAACTTTTATGCTATAATATTTTCGAGGTGATGACAATGGCAGAAAGTATTTTGAGAGATAAATCCAAAGAGTTTGCAAAGCAGATCGTTTTTCTTTGCCGTGATATAAAAGCAAATATGAAAGAGTCGGTTTTAACAAATCAGCTTTTAAGGTCGGGAACGTCTATTGGTGCGAATATTCATGAAGCCCAATACGCGCAAGGAACAAAGGATTTTATATCCAAATTGGAGATTGCACAAAAGGAATGCTACGAAACTGAATATTGGATGGAATTACTTTTTGAAACGGGCAATATTCCCGAAAACGAATATAAACTCTTGCAAAATCAATGCGGACAAATTCGCAGAATGTTGATTTCTTCCCTCAACACAACAAAAGCAAATCAAAGTAACAAATAATTTTCAAAAACTTTTCTTCCATTCCCGTCCTATTTCGGTATAATGTGTTTACCACCCGAAAGAAGAACGAAAATGCCAAATCTAAAACCATATTATCAAGTAAAATTAACTCTACTACGATGCAAACTGTCTTTTCTCGAAAATCCACCTCAAACCGAGGACGAGCAATACGCTTACGATATTATCCAAAAGGCGTATGAACTTAACGAGAAATAGATAGAAATGCTTGATTTTGATAAGAACAAAAAGCTGTTAGAGGATTATTATAGGTGGCTTGATAGTAGACAGAAATGATGACGAAAGTCGGTGAAGCCTAAATGAAAATAGTTTTATTTAAAAACGAATCATATTTTCAACCTCGCATATCTTACGTTTGGGAAAATGCAGAAAGTGTCCATCTAAATTCTAAACTGCAAAGTTTAAAGAAACTGTTCGTATGGTAGATTAACAGAAAAAGAGCAGCCTACAGAAACGGTTGAGACAATGAGATTAAAGCAGGAATTTATGAATCAATTTGATCTCAAATAAGCTTGTCATCTATTAAGGTCACATCCCAAAACGTCAAAATTCAAGATAACTGCGCTAAAAAAGTTGAAAAAGTCAAAAAATGCTCTAAAATGTGCTCAAAACCATTGAAAATACAATGTTTTCAGGGTTGCATCTATTAAGGCCAGAAATGACAGAAAAAAGCACATCTGTTTACAAATGTGCTTTTTTCTGTTATATTCGCCTGCGGCGAGTTCTATGCACTTCGTGCGTGATATGTCATTTTGACGTGGTATGCGCTTCGTGCGTTAAAAGAGTGCCACGAAACGGAATATATTCCTAAAACCGTATATAACCTCCTGCAAAATCAGTGCGGGCAAATTCGGAGAATGTTGATTTCATCATCAAAAACTGTAAAGGAGAAAGACAATGATTGTTTTTTCGTTGAACGAAAGAGAGGCTAAATTTATGATTGCAAACAACTTTTTCTGCGGAGTAGATATTTTTCCCGCACAATAAATTTTATATTGACAATCCGCGTTCTCGTGTATTAGAATGAAGTAACCCCAAAACCATTACGGAGGGAAATATAATGAGAAAAATCAGTGCTGATATAACACGCGAAAAAGGTAAACTCGACCGCTTTTTTTTGCAAAGTGTATAGGTGCGGGGCGCGCCGGCGAGGTCATGAGATACGTTCCTATGGAACAGCTTAAAAGATTCAAAGCGAGTGTCCTTTTGAATATACACGTTTTCACGGAATTTTTCACGAGGAAATGAACGTCGTTCGCAGGGGTGCCGATGGTAAGCTTTCATTCTGCTTCCAATATATTGATATACTTTTCGATTCTCTTCTTGAGAATAGGATCCGTCCTGTTTGCGAGCTTGGTCTTATGCCGCAGACTATGGCGAACGGAGAAAAGACCGTCTTTTGGTAGAAGATGAACGTTTGTATGCCGAAGGATATAAACGAATGGTCGGAACTTGTAGGAGCGTTTGTTGCTCACCTTACCGAGCGCTATGGCGAAGAAGAGATAAAGCGCTGGCATTTCGAGGTTTGGAACAAACCCAACCACAAAAATTTCTTTGCCGAATATGAAAATATCGACGCTTACTTTGAACTTTACGATACGGCGGCGCGGTGATCTCGATAGACGGTTTTGAACCGAACAGGGAATATTCCGTTATCCGCAAAACTATCGGAAGCGGCATGGGTGATGCGCTCACCGCTTACCGGGAAATGGGAGAGCCGAAAGACCTTTCGCACAAACAGGCGGCGGAGCTTATGTAAAGGGCAAAGCCGAAGGAAGAAAAATTCACCGTTTCGGCAGACGAAAACGGTAAAATAGAATTTACTTTACCGCAGAGAGAAAATCAAGCGGATTTAGTGGAAATAATATTGTAAAATTGTAAATATGAAAAAGCAATTAGGAGGAAATATAACTATGAATATCACAAACGATATTAAGTATATAGGTGTGAACGATTTGAAAATTGATTTGTTCGAAGGACAGTATGCCGTGCCGAACGGTATGTCGTATAATTCCTATGCTATTATAGATGAAAAAATCGCAGTTATGGACACGGTGGACGCAAACTTCGGTGCAGAATGGCTCGGTAATATTAAGAACGCGCTTGGCGACAGAAAGCCAGATTACCTTGTTGTGCAGCATATGGAACCCGACCATTCTTCGAACATCGTGAATTTTATGGAAACATATCCCGAAGCACAGGTAGTTGCTTCTGCGAAAGCGTTTGTTATGATGAAGAACTTTTTCAGAAACGATTTTGCAGACAGAAGAATTGCTGTGGGCGAGGGCACTACTCTTTCTCTCGGCAAGCATGTGCTCACGTTCATTACGGCTCCCATGGTGCATTGGCCCGAGGTCATCGTAACGTACGACAGCGCGGACAAGGTGCTTTTCTCCGCAGACGGTTTCGGCAAGTTCGGCGCGTTTGACGCGGACGAGGAATGGGCAGACGAGGCTCGCCGCTATTATATCGGCATCGTTGGCAAATACGGCGCGCAGGTGCAGGCTCTCCTAAAAAAAGCGGCGGCACTTCATATAGAGAAGATTTGCCCCCTGCATGGCCCCGTAATTGCGGAAAACCTCGGTTATTACCTCGGTCTTTACAATGCTTGGTCCACCTATACGGCGGAAGAGGACGGCGTTGTGATAGCGTACACCTCTATATACGGAAACACGAAAAAAGCGGCTTTGAGCCTTGCGGAAAAGCTTGCTTCCCGCGGCTATAATAAAGTCAAGGTTTACGACCTTGCAAGATGCGATATGGCACAGGCTGTTGCGGAAGCTTTCAAATACAGCAAGCTTGTGCTTGCGACAACGACGTATAACGGCGACGTTTTCCCGTTTATGCGCGAATATATAGAGCATTTGATAGAGCGCAACTTCCAGAACAGGACGGTTGCTTTTATCGAAAACGGAACTTGGGCGCCGATGGCGGCAAAGGTTATGAAAGGTATGCTTGAAAAGAGCAAGAACATTTCTTATACGGAAACATCTGTTAAGATAATGTCCGCTTTAAATGACGAAAGCGCGGCACAGGTAGACGCGCTTGCGGACGAGCTTTGCAAAGAGTAAAATGAGAATAATGTAAAAAAGGCAATCCGTGCGGATTGCCTTTTTCATCTTATAAACTTATTTTTGTGCTTTTACGGCATCGCCGAATTCTTTGACTTTTTTGTAATACGCTTCGGGGAGGTTGCCGTCGGCGTCGGGCGCGACGTTGAGGAGCAGGTTTCCGCCCCATTTTTTGCAGACCTCGTATTGGTGCATCGTCACTTCAAGGTCGCGGTATTTATCCGCATTCTTGACCCAAGACCAGCCGCCGCCCACGTGCCATATCTGACATGTTTCCCAAGGCATATCGGGCTTTTCCTGCGGCAGGCGTCAGCATATTCGCGCACGAGATCTCGGCTGTTCATATAGTTTTTCATGGAGAAATCGCCTGCGTCGGAGGGCTAGAGAGCAAAGCCGTCGTGATGCTTAGTGGTGAGTACGGCGTAGCTAAAGCCTGCGTCCTTTGCGGCGCGAAGCCATTTTTCGGGGTTGTAATCTTTAGCGTCGAATTTTTCCGCAAGCGACCAATATTCGCGCGGGGGGAGTATTCCGTTGCCTTTTGCGCGGCGGACGGGGTTATCCATCATACCCCAAGAAATGTCGAGGTCGCCGTGAACGGCGGAAATGACGAAGTGAATGAAAAGACCGAGCTGCACGGGATTGAAAAACCAACCGGCAACCGGATGAGTCGTTCTTTTAAAGTCTTGGTGCCTGCTGCGGTGTTTCCGATTATCGCGTGTTGCTCTAAAACTGTTTTGTTTTCGCTCATAATATCCTCCGATTTCTATTTTTATCCTTTTCCAAATTTTACTATGTAAACAAGGAAATTGTCAACATTTATACGGTATTTACTGTGTCGAAATTCGCAGAAAAACAAAATATTTTTCTTTTTTTGCAAAAAAATTAATTAGTTTCAAAAAAATATGTACAAAACGAGTTGTTTGTGATACAATAATAGAAAATAATCATATTTATGCTCTTTTGAGCTCGAATGATATTTCGGAGGCGATTTTTTGAAAAACAGAATAATTTCATGCGCTTTGCTCCTTGCTTTTGTTGTTTTGGCTCTTTCCTCATGCGGCGGCAAGAACACGTTTGAAACATTTTTCGTTTCCGTGAAAAAGTTTGACACGGGCAAGATGGAATCGTGTATTTCGCAGGATTCTTCCGACTATTTTGAAACGGTAAAAGGATATATCGACGGTCTTTCGGAAGAACAGACAGAGATAGTGAAAACGCTTTATTCTTACGTTGGTTATGCCTATAAAACAGAAGCGGCATCAGACGCTTCGAGCTTTGATATCACGCTGACGTACGTTGACTTTTACGCTATCATGAACACGGTTGACGAAAACAGAGCGGTCGGCATCGGCACAGCTTCCGACTATATCAGCGAAATAATAAACGGCGGAGGGCTTTCAAGCAAATATGTAAAAAAAGCGGACGTGACGGTCTATATTGCACAGGACGGGAAAATAAACCTCGGCAATTCCACCGAAAACAAAATGCTTACGTATTACCTTGGGTTTGATGTGTTTCTCCGTTGGTATTCTAATCAGAGATGAGGACATAAAACATGGAATATAAAAACAAAAAAAATTTCCGTGAAGGGCGCGCTGCGCGTGATACCAGAACGGAAGAGGCAGCGGACGGAAACGTTATCGTCGGCAGAAACCCTGTGCTGGAGCTTCTTAAAAGCGGGCGCGGAATAGAAAAGATATACATTCTCAAAGGCGAGCGCGAAGGCTCTGTTACAAAGATATACGCAGAGGCGCGCGCACGCGGTATAAACGTAGCGGAAGCGGACAAGTTTAAGCTCGATCAGCTTGCCGGCGGCAACGCTCATCAAGGCGTGGCGGCTATCGCCTCCGCAAAGGAATACGTTTCGCTTGAACAGATAGTTGGATTTGCAAGAGAGAAGGGGGAAAAGCCGCTTATCGTCGTTTGCGATGGTATCGAGGACCCGCACAACATCGGCGCTATCATCAGATGCGCGGAGGGCGCGGGTGCTCACGGTCTTGTTATCGGCAAAAGACACGCTCCCGCTCTCGGTCAGACGGTGTTCAAAGCGAGCGCCGGTGCGGCGGAGCATTTGCCTATCGCCAAGGTGACTAACATCGCTTCCGCAATAGACGAGCTCAAGGAAATGGGCATTTGGACATTTGCGGCAGAAGCGGGCGGCGCGGATTACCACGGCACAGATTTTGATCTTCCTTGCGCTATCGTTATGGGTAGCGAGGGCAACGGCGTGTCCAGACTTGTAAAGGACAAGTGCGATTTTCTTGTTTCCATTCCCATGTACGGCAAAGTAAACTCACTTAACGTTT
>JBGVFW010000142.1:0-2062 GCA_045121315.1 Eubacteriales bacterium | reverse complement strand
CGGCCGATATTTACAATTTCCGGATACTTAGAATAACGGGAGGTAAAATATCTTGTAGCATTCAGACCAACGATCCAGTCTGCCTTTTGACGAGCAGAAGCCGCGTGATACAAATTATCGTACTCGCTCATACTCTTCATTTTCCCCAAAGCTGCCTTAATTGCCGCGTCTTCCATAGAAGAAACCCAAAGACGTTTTACCGGCTTTTTAGTCTTTACAGAATTATAAACCAAACGGAAAATGAGCTCTCCTTCCCTATCTGCGTCAGTTGCACAGACCACTTCGCTGATCTCATCGCTTTGCAAGAGCCTTTTTAACACGCTATATTGTTTTTTGGTTCCCGGAAGCACACTATACTTCCATTCCTGCGGAACAAAAGGAAGCCCCTCGGCAGACCAAGATTTCAACTTTTCGTCATAATCTTCGGGAAAATACAAAGCCAAAAGATGTCCATAGCACCAGGACACACAATAATTATTTCCCTCATAATATCCGTATCTTGCATCTTTCCCTTCAACAACTTTTGATTTTGCGCCGACAACGTGCGCTATTTCTTTTGCTACAGAATTTTTTTCAGCAACAATCAGGGTTTTGCCCATCAGCACTTACCTCCTTATGTGTAAACAAGTTGATATATTGATATGTTTATATGTAAATATGTAATTTCAAAAGATTTTCAACAAATCCATGAAAGAAATGCAGATTCGGCGGTGTTGGATATTTGTAAACCGCGCCCTGCTTAATCATTTTCTTTCAAAGCTTTTGATTTAAGCCCGATGTCCGGATGAAAAGTCGAATTACGTAAATTTTCTTCCAGCCATTTATCTACATCAAATACAGGGACGTTAGCCGCCCAACTTTCAGTGAGAGCGCAAACAAGATGATACGCACCGCTTGCCGTCGGAACCCTTGTTATCTCTATCTCATCATCTTCAAAAAAGCTTTTTGCATCTTTTTTTATCTCGACCGGATACCCATTTCCAAAAACGCTTTTGCGATAATAGAGTTCTACGACCTTATCAAAATCAAAAGTTTTTCCATTTGAAATTACTTTCATATTGTCACGCCCTTTATTATATTGTTGAGTAAGAAATTAAATATTGTTTTGCCCCTGCTTGATATTTTTTATATCAAACTCAATTGTAGAAGCATCTTCATCGGCAATTACACCAGACTCTGCGAAAACAAGCCCCTCACCTTCAGCTTCACTGCCGGCGTTACCAGACTCCGGATAAATTTTAATTTCTTCAAGGTTTTCTTGCTCTGTATCAGAAACAACTATGCTTTCTGCATTTTCATCTGATTTATTTTCTGCCGGTGTTGATGTATTCTGAGCTTGATAAGACTCAAGAATAGCGTTGAGCTTGCGGCTTTTGTTAACACCTTTCACAATGCAACGATCGATAACAAGGTTTACAATATCGTTTGTAAGCCAATAAATCGAAATGCCGATAGGAAGCTTAAAGCTAAAGCACGTAAGAACAATTACCTGCAAAGAAAGCATACCGATAGTGTACCAACGGAAAAAGTTTTTCTTAGGTCCGCTGAGCTTCTGCGCAACAAGAGTTCTGTAGGTTCTGTAAATTGCAAACAAGCAGACACACAACGGGAAAATATACGCGAATGTACCAAGAGTAAGAGGCGAAAGCCCAATATCCATACCAAAGAAATCCTGGATTGAAGTTATTAGGTCCGCGTTAGCCGTGCTATCAATATATAATTTTTTAATTTCGGGAACATAAAGATTAGGGGATACGACAACATTGTAAAGAGCAATGTAGATCGGCAACTGAATGAGGGTGGTTAAACAACCTGAACCTTGGGATACTCTATATTTTTTATAAACAGCGTTAATTTCACGCTTCTGTTGTTTATTAAGTTCTTTTCGTTTGTTTTTAGAAGCAATAGAATCATCTTGAAAATCCGTTGAAGCAAGAAGATAACGGCATTTGATATCCGAAATTTCAGCTTCAAGAACAGGATTAAGCTTTTTCTTTTTAACAGCTTGAAGCTTTGTAGGTAAAAAAATAAATCTTGTTACCATTGCAAACATTACAATACA
>JBGVFW010000141.1:0-4745 GCA_045121315.1 Eubacteriales bacterium | reverse complement strand
TTCCCCTTATACAAGAGCCTTGCAAACAGCAGCAATTATCTCCAGAAAAACAAATAAGAAGATAATTATAGAGCCTGAATTGCATGAATGGATTGCAGACAAAACAAACTCTTTGTCACCAGGAAAGGAAGTGGCGGCTCTCTCTAAGGAGTTCAATGAGTATAGAGGCGTTTATCCCGATGGCAAAGATATGGTAAAGTTATAATGTTTGCATATGGAATGGTGTTTAGAACTTTAACTTATATTGAAAATATGGCTCCTGCCGAGATAATTGAATGTAGATATGAAAAAGGGCAAGAAGATTGTAAATATTCGTTTTTCTAATAAAAAATGTTCTTTAATATATCAAGAAGCAACACGCGCGAAAGTCTTTTTGCGCGTGTTTTTCTTTTAAAATGATGTTGACAGCTCAATAACGCGGAATGTATAATAATATATTATATATTGATTTAAAGAGGTAAGATTTATGTTAAAAACAGTTTTGTTCGATTTGGACGGAACGCTTGTACCGTTCGACCAAAAAGAATTTGTGAAGGTATATTTCGGCGGGCTTTCGAGAAGGCTTGCAATGCACGGATACGACCCCGAAAAGTTGACGGAGGGTATTTGGTCGGGCGTGCGCGAAATGGTGAAAAACGACGGCTCCCGCCTCAATGAGGAGATATGGTGGGAAGCGTTCGTAAAGATATTCGGTGAGCAAGCGCTTGCAGACAAGCCTTATTTTGAAGAGTTTTATATTAAAGATTTCGATGCTGTGAAGATTGTTTCTAAGTCCAATCCCCGGGCAAAGGAAACCGTAGACAAACTCCATGCGTGCGGGATACGCACGGTTCTTGCTACAAACCCCGTTTTTCCTGCGATAGCGACGGAAAAAAGAATGGGCTGGGCGGGTCTTGCTCCGGACGATTTTGAGCTTTACACGACTTATGAAAACTCCCATTTCTGCAAGCCCAACCTTGAATATTACAAAGAGATTCTTGCAAAGATAGATTGCCGCGCGGAGGATTGCCTTATGGTCGGCAACGACGTTGAGGAGGATATGGTGGCAAAAGAGCTTGGCATAAAGGTGTTTTTACTCAAGGATTGCCTTATAAACTCCAAAGAAAAGGACATTTCCGAATATCCGCAGGGAAGCTTTGACGAGCTTTGGGAATACATCGAAGCTCTTTTGAAAAATTCTTGATTTTTTCGGTGAAAGTTGAAACAAAAAGTACATCTGAACTGTTGGCGCGGCGGCTGTGATAATGAAGCCCTGCGTGAGCGGGGTGGAATTATTCAAAACATTAAGTCATATCAAATAGTTGCTTAGAACTCAACTATTGCTTGACTTTGGCTCTTACGCTTTCACAGGTGCTCGCGTCTGGAGACATCCACGCATAAATCGGGCAGAAGCCCGAACCCACTATATGCAGATAAAAACGGTTTTATCGTAGGGCGGGGCTTGCCCCCGCCCTATGTTTATGCTATTGATTTCTCCGCTAAAATTGCAGAGCCGAAGGGGTTCTCTTTTTGTTTAAATTCTGTCGTTTCCGATGGGTGCGAGGAATAACTCTCTGAATTCCACAGCGGTTTTCGTGCGCGGCAATGCCCACATAGTTTTGGCAACGACCGCTTCCGTGGTCATATCGTACGCCTCGGGAAGTTCATATTTCTGCTTTATGCGTAAGCCCACGTGGTAAACGGACATATCACTTCCTTCGTGCGGCACCTGCGTTGTGATGATAACGCGCACGCCGCTGTTTACAAGGAGCTCGATTTTGCTTGCAAATTCGTCACTGTTGTAATATGGCAAGCCGCCGACGCCGAAACTCTCTATTACGACCGCATGATAATGCGCGGCGACGAAATCGAATATATCAGCGCCCATTCCCGGAATGAGCTTGACCACGATAACAGAGGGATCGATTTCATCGCAAAAAACCGGCTCTCCCGTGATGTTTTCGCGGATATAGTAATGTACCTCACCGCTGCGGATAAAGCCTATTTTGGGGTAATCTATGCTTGAAAAAGCGTTGAAGCTCTTTGTGTGTGTTTTTCTCGCGCGCGTTCCCGCGATAATTTTGCCATCGAAAACGAGGTGAACGCCGCACGCGCTGTCATCCGCGGCATAGCGGAAAGCGTCTGCAAGGTTTTCACGCGCGTCAGTGTCGCGCGCGTTTATGGGTATCTGTGCGCCCGTGAATACGATAGGTTTTTTGCTGTTCTGAACAAGATAATAGAGCATTGCCGTGGCATACGCCATTGTGTCCGTGCCGTGCGTTACAACGAAGCCGTCGTAATTTTCATATTCTTTTTTTATAAGGCGCGAAAGCTCCACCCAGTTTTCGGGGCGCATATTAGTGCTGTCGAGGTTGAATATTTGGCGGGTGGAAATTCTGCATATATCGTTTATTTCGGGGACGTAATGCAGAAGCTCTTCCGAGGTGATGGCGGGGGAAAGCCCCGCTTCCGTTTGCATAGAGGCGATGGTACCTCCCGTAGCGATGAGCAAGATGTGTTTCATAATTTCTCCGGGTGAAAGATTTTTTATAAAAACAAGTATAGCACTATTTTTCTCCGAAAACAATGTTTTTTGCCGCAAAATGTAGTAAAATAAAAATATATGAAAAATTATTCTCTTATACCCAACCCTTTTTCTTTTTTATCTGTCTATAAGACAAGCAGCTGCAAAACACGAACATTGAATTTTAAGGAGAAATGCATTTGATTTATCTTGATAAGGACACAACCACACTCGTATCTCTCACGCTCGCAGGAAATCAACAGGCGTATGAAGCGCTTGTACTGCGTTATCAGCGTGCGGCAATATCTTCCGCCGCGAGAGTAACGCGCAATGAATACATGGCAGAGGACGCGGCGCAGGACGCTTTCGTTGCTGCATGGCTCAAACTCAATACGCTCCGCGAACCAGAAAAGTTTGGCGCGTGGGTCTGCCGCATTGCAAAAAACTGCGCGAGAAATATCATGGCACGTTACAGAGAATATATAAGCTTCGACCTTATAGAAAACCAAGAGCTTGAAACGGGCGAGTGCGTGGACGAAAATCTTTTGCAGATTTCTGAGGAAGAAAGCCCTGTGAGCGAGAGTGTTAACAGACTTCCCGAAAAGGTGAAAAAGGTTATAAAGCTTCACTATTTTGAGGGGTATTCGGTAGCGGAGATAGCGGCAATTCTCGCTATTCCCGCAGGAACGGTAAAATATCAACTTCACGAGGGTCGAAAGAAGATGCGAAAGGAGCTTTGCGCTATGACAGAAAAAGAAAACGATACATTGGTACAGAGAGTAATGAAAAAGGTGGAAGAACTCAAGCTTTGGCGCTTGCGCAATAATAAAGACGGCTTTGAAGAAGTCTATAAGGAAACGCTTGCCGAGGTAGAGGAGCTTCCCGAATCGAAAGAAAAGCAGGGAATGCTTGCGGACGTGCTTATGCGCGGCTGTTGGTGGATACCCGGCGCACAGAACGACGAGATAATGGCGCGCATAAAAGCGGCGGCGATAGAAAGCCTAAACGAAGAGGTTATGCAGTTTATATGCGCCAACGAAAACGACAAGTTTTACGGAAAAAAACTGATAGAATTTATGCGCGACGTGGAAATACCGTTCCTTGAAGAAAACGGATTTGTAAAAGCGCGCGGATATGAATGGTTTTGGCTCGCACGTGAATATTTTGAAAAGAAGGACTATGAAAACGGCTTTGCCGCGCTTGAAGAAGTGCTTGCTTTGCTTGAACCGAGCGACGTTTACTATGCAAACGCAATTTCTGCGAGAGAAATGGAAAGATTTGTTATGGGCAAGCCGAAAAAGGAATGTGGTATGCTCACAATGGGAGAGGTTTACCGCAAGATAGGAGACAGACTCTATTTCTGGAAACAGCCGGGTTATGGCAGAGGAGATTACGGTCACCGTTCAAAATACGTTTTCTCAAATGCCGCCGCGTGTGACAGCTTGTTATATGATGAGATCATGAAGGTCGGTGATGTTTACCGCAGCACGGACGGTAGGTCAACGCTTACTTTCCTTGAAACTGGTGTTACGGTGGAAACTCCTTGCGGAATTTTCGAGGGATGTGAGGTCTGGCTCACCGACTCAAAGAAAAGAGATAGTTACACCAAGACATATTATAAAGACGGTATTGGCATTGTGAAAAGCGAACATAACTGCGAAGATGACACTGAAACAAGAACGCTGAAATCTTATAAAATCGTGGGAGGAATCGGCAAAATTCCGTTTGCCGCGGGCAACAGATGGGAATACGACGCGTCAAACTTTGACTCAAGGTTTTATGACCATAAGAACGTATTCGAGATAACATCTTTTGACGGCAAGGAAGCTGTGGCAAGCGTTTCCTTCTGCTTCTTGCGCAAAGCGTACGACGAAACAAATTTTGCGGATATGATGTCCGTTGTGCGAAACTGCTATTGGGATACGGATGAAAATGGAAATGAATATCTTTGTGATGTTTCACCTTTTCTTGAAAAAGCGGAAAAGGCGGCGAAGACTCCGTTCCAAAAAACGTATTACGCCGCCGCTTCAAGCGTTGCGCGCAGAATCATGGAAACGGACGAAACTCTCAACCCCAACAGAACCGCGTCGGGGCATTGGAACTTTTTCCAGTATATAAAAGTGAAAAACGAAGGCGGCAAAATAACGGGAAAAGAGGTTTTCGACAAGGATTTTGAATGGAAAATGGTGGGCAATAACAAGGCGGCGTGTGCCTTGCTGTATAATTTCATTTACGATATTAT
>JBGVFW010000140.1:0-11785 GCA_045121315.1 Eubacteriales bacterium | reverse complement strand
AACATAACTCGATTATTACCCTATTGCATTTTTTGACATAGCGTTGTAAAATAAACTTAGAGGAGCTCCGATTATGAAAAAACGGACGTTCAAAAAAATCAGCGGAAACGCCAACTCAACTCTTTCTACAACATCAACGGTGTTGGCAGATGGTGTTTACCGCATAAAATTTGAAGCATATACCGATACTATTGAAAATATGGGTATGTCATCATTTAGTGATACCGTTATTGTAGGTAAGACTTTTGATTATGATGCTGTTATGAGTAGTTCCACAATCGGTCACAATGGTGGTATTACATATTCTGTACGAAATACTGACGGCACTACAACCGATAAAGCAACGATAAATTCTACAACAGGTGTATTGACAGCATTAAAAGCAGGAACTGTACAGATCGTTACTACGTATACTAATGCTCCTTATCTTTGGATATGGAATGTTGAAATCGATTATAGGTATACTTTATCATTGGAAGTTGTGTATGATAATGCATATAATACATTGTTTTCTACTACAGTTGCCTGAGAACTACCCTGTTTATGATGAAAGTTATGAAAAATCTTGGAACGGAAACGGTGGATTACCGGATAATTTTGTGACTTATGATAAAATTTCACACATAGGAGAATTTGATGGCTTCATATATTTATCGAACGTTATTTCGGGCGATAACAGCACGTATATGTATACTTTGATAGATGAAAACGGCTATAACGTAAATATAACATTTAAATTGAACGATGATACTTCTGCAACGGAAAATATATTGTCTGCCGAAAATATTGACGATTTCAGACACGTTTCCTCGGACGTAACCAGTTCTGTATTTGTTGACGGCGTAAAGTACACTTATGTAAAAGGAAACCTTTTGTACATTGAAAATGTTTACAGAGATATGACAATTATAATATGGGGCGATTCTGTTCTTTCTGATTACCCCATCAACGGCGAAGAAACATTTATAAGCCGTCTGCTTGACCCGAGCAAGGCAAGCGCGGCGATTTCTGAGCTCGGCAGTTTCGTTGCAACCGAATAACCCACTTAAAGCAGAGGCGAAAGCCTCTGCTTTTTTGTAAAATCGATGTTTTTATTAAAAAATACGAACAAATGTTCGAAAAACTATTTACAAATGATGGATTTTGTGGTATAATATATACGAAAGCGAAAAACGCTTTCGAAAATTTTAAATTCCCTATATTATCACACATCGTCGGAGGATCATTAAAACGAAGCCGAAAGAGCTTATCGGGAGATGATTTTTTGACATATAATTTTATTTTGGGGTGGTATCGTGGCAGAAATAACAAGTGAACGCCTTATAAAGGTTGAGGAACGCGAAAAAAGCAATACTCACCGCATAGACCGCCTTGAAAAACTTACGGAAGCGATACACCTTCAGAATGAAAACATAGCGCGGCTTGTGGAAAAGCTGGAAGCGACGAACACTACGATAGAGGTGCAGGAAAAGCGCCTTTCGGAGATAGAAAAACAGCCCCGCGCAAGGCAGAACGCCGCTTTCACCGCCGTAATTACCGCGATTGCAAGCGCGGTATTCGGCGCGCTTGTCACGCTTATGCTTTCGTGAAGAAAAGCGGAAGGAAAACTCCTCCTTCACGTTTTGGTGTGCGCTTAAAAAAGGAGTGTTTATATAGCAAAAGAGGACGCCATGCGCCCTCTTTTTTGCTTTATAGGAAATTATGCTGAAACAGATTAAAACATCTTGCGTCATCTTATGCTGCCACCTTCCTCAAAGAGGGAAGGCTTTTTGCTCTCCCCCCTAGGATTGCGCCTTCAAATCGCAAGATTTGAATTTTGTTTTTGCTCTTGCTTGAATAAATGCGAAAAATTTAAATTTTCACATTCCCGAGATGAGTTCGGAAACCGTTACGAATTGGTAACCCTGCGATTGCAGATAGGGAATGATTGTTTCTAGCGCTTCTATTGTGTGCGCTTCTTTGCAGGTGAAATCGTGGAAGAGAATTATGCTGCCAGAGGTGACGTTGGTTTTGATATTTTCCACGATCACATTGTGCGAGGTTTTTGCCCAATCGAGCGTGTCCACCGTCCAGATTATGGTGGATTTTCCCATATCTGTCGCAACTTTCACAATGTTTTCCGAATACGCACCCTCCGGCGGGCGGAAAAGTTTTGGCGTGACGCCCGCGGCTTTTTTTACAGCGAGGTCGGTGCGCTCTATTTCGGATTTTATTTCAGTTTCCGTGCATTTTGAAAGCTTTGTGTGAGAATAGGAGTGATTGGCTATTTCGTGACCGCGGGCGGCTTCCTCTGCGACAAGCTCGGGGTAATATTCCACGTTAGCGCCAATGACGAAGAATGTGGCTTTTATGCCGTATTTGTCGAGTATGTCTAGTATTTTCGCGGTCTTGGTGGGGTGAGGTCCGTCGTCAAACGTGAGCGCTATTTTTTTGCCGCAGGAGGTACTGCCCGAAAAAACGACGCCGTCCTTTGTCGGCGGAGCGGACGCGCCCGCGCTCACGCAGAAAAGCGAAAAGCACAG
This sequence comes from Eubacteriales bacterium, assembly GCA_045121315.1. Classification (GTDB taxonomy): domain Bacteria; phylum Bacillota; class Clostridia; order Oscillospirales; family CAG-272; genus UMGS731. The sequence continues at coordinate 9,263 of JBGVFW010000140.1, read as the reverse complement.
GTACAGAGCCGAAAAAAACGATATGACTTTTTTCATATTATCGCCTTGTAATTTGATTATTTTTTAGAAAAGCTCGTCAAGCGTTCCGAAGCGGTAGCCTTGGTTTTCCCATTCCGTAAGGAGAGAATCGAGAATATCCGCGTTCGTTTTTGACGTGGGATGGAGAAGTATCACCGCGCCGTTGTGCGTGTTGGCAAGTAAGAGTTGTTTTGCTTTTTCGGGATCGGGCTGTTTGTCGTTATCCCAATCCGCATAGGCAAGGCTCCAGAATACGGTCTTGTAACCCATTTCTCCGGCGGTTTTGAGGTTTTCTTCGTTAAATCTGCCTTCGGGTGGGCGATAAAATTTCGCACATTCCACGCCGGCTGTATCGCGCAGGACAGTTTCGAGCTTTGTTAACTCTTCCTTAAACTGCTCCGCACTCATTTTCGTCATGTCGTGGTGGCGCGCGGTGTGGTTACAAACAAGGTGTCCCTCCGCTGCTATACGTTTTACAAGGTCTGTGTTGCGCGTGACTATATTTTCAAGGACGAAAAAAGCAGCAGGCGCGCCGTGCGTTTTGAGGACGTCCAGTATGCGTGCGATATTGCCGTTTTCATATCCCGCGTCAAACGTGAGATAGATCACCTTGTCTTCGGGGTCTTTGCCGATGTACGCGCCGCCGTTTTCAGCGATAAAGCTCATGGAGCTTTCCATGGAGGGGCGGGCGTGATTTTTTTCACGCTTGCAGTACCAGTTGTATGCGTTTGCACCGTACACGCACACGGAAAAAGCTGCAAGGCAGAGCGCGAGCACGGGCAAAAAGAATTTTTTGATTTTTTTCATGGTCTTTCCTTTCTTATGATGATGTGCTTGCATTATAAGAGATGCAATTTAAGTTTTTGCGCGGAAGAGAAAAATAAACGCAAAAAAATATGCTTTCTTTGGTAAAACTTGATTTTTGCGCTTATATGCGGTATAATTTTAATAATAAAACAAAAAATACGGAGATTTTTTAAAGTGGCAGATTTGAATATAGTTTTGGTCGAACCCGAAATTCCACAGAACACGGGAAATATCGCGCGCACCTGTTCCGTCACGGGGGCGGCTCTTCATCTTGTAAAGCCGCTCGGCTTTGAGATCGACGACAAAAAAATGAAACGTGCAGGGCTCGACTATTGGAACGAGCTTGAAATACATTACTACGAAAATTTGGTAGAATTTCTTGAAAAAAACAAAGACGAGGAAATGTGGTTTTTCTCAAAAAAAGCAAGCCACGTTTATTCCGAAATCTCTTACCCGAAGCGGGTATTCCTTGTTTTCGGCAAGGAAACAAAGGGCTTGCCGGAGAATCTCTTGGAGCAACGCTTCGACCATTCGCTCCGTATGCCCATGAAGGAGGGCAGTCGCTCTCTCAACCTTTCCAACACGGTCGCTATCGCTGTCTACGAAGCGATGAGGCAAAGAGACTTCGAACATCTCAAATGCGACGGCGAAAAGCTGGCGCAGGGGATGAAGGCGCGCGATGAATAAATATTTTTTGAAAAATCATATTTATTTACAATTTATTGTGGTTTTATTGTCAATTATATAGTATAATTATTATAATGCATACATTTAATCTTTATTATTCATTATCGGAGGTAGTATGTCTTTAATCGAAAAAATTTTCGGAACATACAGTTCTAAGCAGATAAAAAAAGTTGAGCCTATCGTAAACAAGGTAGAGGCTCTTGCAGATAAATTCGCAAAGATGAGCGATGCGGAGCTTGCCTCTTGCACTCCCGCGTTCAAAGAAAGACTTGCCGCAGGAGAAGCACTTGACGATCTTCTGCCTGAAGCGTTTGCGGCGGTGAGAGAGGCGGCAACACGCGTGCTAGGCAAACGCCCCTTCCGTGTTCAGATAATGGGTGGTGTGATTCTTCATCAGGGACGTATCGCGGAAATGAAAACGGGTGAAGGTAAAACGCTTGTCGCAACGATGCCCGCATACCTCAATGCGCTCACGGGAAATGGTGTTCACATCGTTACCGTTAATGATTACCTTGCGCGTCGTGACAGCGAGGAAATGGGCAAAGTGTTCGGCTTTCTCGGTCTTACGACGGGACTTATCGTTCACGAACAGAGCGCGGCGGAGAAAAAAGCCGCTTACGCCTGTGATATTACTTACGGCACGAACAACGAGATCGGCTTTGATTATCTGAGAGATAACATGGTCATCTACAAGGACAAGGTAGTTCAGCGCGGTCACAATTTTGCCATCGTGGACGAGGTGGACTCTATCCTCATCGATGAAGCGAGAACGCCGCTTATCATTTCAGGACAGGGCAGCGCGAGCGACGAAATGTACGGAAAAGCGGACGCGTTCGTCCGCACTTTGCGCGCTCTCAGAATAAAAGAAAAAGACACAAAATCCGATTACGAGGACGTAACTCAGGATTACATCGTTGATGAAAAAGCAAAACGCGCCACGCTTACAAAGCATGGTATTGCAAAAGCAGAAGCGTTCTTCGGCGTTGAAAACTACGCGGACATTGAAAATACAGACCTCAACCATTACGTAAACCAAGCGCTCCACGCGCACGGCGTTATGAAGCTCGACGTTGACTACGTAGTTATGGACGGCAAGGTCCTTATTGTAGACAGCTTTACGGGTCGTATTATGCCGGGCAGACGTTTTTCCGACGGCTTGCATCAGGCTATCGAAGCAAAAGAGCGAGTTAAAATTCAGAACGAAAACCAGACTCTTGCAACGATAACGTTCCAGAACTTTTTCCGCCTTTACAGCAAGCTCTCCGGTATGACGGGTACGGCTCTTACCGAGGATGAAGAATTCCGCGAAATATATAAGCTCGACGTTGTGGAGGTTCCCACGAACAGACCTATGATACGCGTGGATCAGAACGACGTCGTTTACAAAAACGAAAAAGGCAAATACGAAGCCATCATCGCACAGATAAAAGAGTGCCACGAAAAGGGACAGCCTGTGCTTGTAGGCACAGTTTCAGTCGATAAATCCGAATTCCTTTCCAAGCTCCTTAACCGTGTGGGTATTAAGCACAATGTCCTCAACGCGAAGTACCACGAAAAAGAAGCCGAGATAGTAGCACAGGCGGGTAAATACGGCGCAGTTACCATTTCTACAAACATGGCGGGCCGTGGTACGGATATTATGCTCGGCGGTAATGCTGAATTTTTGGCGAAGAATGAGCTTAAAAAACTCGGTTACAACGAAGAAGAGATATTCGGAGCGACGGGCTCTTCCGAAAACGTGGACGACAGAACGCGCGAAGCACGCGAAATATACCGTTCCAAGCTCGCCGCATTTAAAGAAGAAATTGCTCCGGAAGCGGAAAAAGTAAAAGAAGCCGGCGGTCTTTTCATTCTTGGTACGGAAAGACACGAAAGCCGCCGTATAGACAACCAGCTCCGCGGACGTGCGGGTCGTCAGGGCGATCCCGGCGAGAGCCGCTTCTTCCTCTCTCTTGAGGACGACCTGCTCCGTCTTTTCGGCAGCGACAAAATAAAGCTCATGGTCGAGCGCTTGGGCTTGCCCGATGACCAGCCTATCGATGCTAAGATACTTTCGGGAACTATTGAAAATGCACAGAAACGTCTTGAAGGGGAAAACTTTAACAGACGTAAGAACGTACTTGATTACGACGACGTTATGAACCAGCAGAGAAATATCATCTACGGAGAACGCCGCAGAGTGCTCGACGGCGAGGATATCAGCGAAACCGTCAAGAAGATGATAGACAGCTCCATTGCCGAAGGAATTGCCGCAAGCATTGACAGCGAAAGCGGAAAAATCTCCGCGGAAGCAGTACGCAAAAACCTTTTCTGGCTCGTCGCTCCCGATGATTTTGTGGAAGGAGCGGTTACGTCGGAGGGTGTTTCCGAACTTCTTACGGAGCGTGCCCACACGGTTTATGAAAAACAGCAGGAAATTTTCGGCGAGGGCATGCGCGAGCTTGAAAGAGTTGCGCTTCTGCGCGCGGTTGACAAGCACTGGATGGAACACCTTGACGCTATGGACGATCTTCGCGGCGGCATCGGTCTTGCGGCTTACGCGCAGAGAAATCCTCTCAATGAATACCGTCTTGCCGCGGGAGATATGTTTGACGGAATGATCTCCGAAATTCACGTTGACACGGCGAGAATGGTTCTTTTCTCTCGTCCTGCTCAGCAGATAAAACGCGTTCAGATAGTAAAACAGCAGGCGGCGTCTGCCGCAGCTGTGGGCGGCGAAGAAACGAAAAAACGCCCCGTTGTGAGAAAAGCTGCCGAGAAGATAGGCAGAAACGACCCCTGCCCCTGCGGTTCGGGCAAAAAATATAAAAAATGCTGCGGCTTGAGTCTTGACGACGGCGAAAATTAAGTTTTCGCACAAAAAAGAAAATTTTAGGAAAGCCTTCGCGCTTTTGCGCGAAGGTTTCCCGCGTTCTTTTCACTATATTTACGAGGTACTTATGGGTTTTGGATATATGTTTTTCGGGTGCTTTTTCCTTGTGGGAACGCTGGGCATACCCGATATTATAGGATTTATTCTTCTGTATGTTGGAATGAGATATGCGAGCGGGCATTGCACCTGCTTTGACAACACAAAAAATGTTTGTAAACTCGGATTTATCTTTTCTGCACTCGACCTGGCGATAGACGTTTCCGATTGGCTAGATTTGGGGCTTTTCAATTCGTTCGTGACCAACGTTTTCAGCTCCGTTTACACGGCGTTCCTCGTTTGCTTTTACGTTATGCTTTTCCTTTCCGTTGCCAATATCGCAAAGGAAGTAGAGCTTCCGAAGATAAGAAGTTCTGCTTATTCCAACATGATACTTGTGCCGCTTTTCCTTTTTGGTGCTCAGATAATTATGATATACGTTTCCGAAAATGCGGAAAGCCTTGGTGATTTCGGTTCACAGCTTTACGGCACGGGTATGCTCCTTTCCTTGCTTGCCACCTTACTTACAGCGGTGCTTCTTTTCAGATGCTACGCGCGCATTTGCCTTGAAGGCGACGAGGAAATGGAAAAAAGGGCGCACGATCTTAAATCTCCCTTGGACTTTTACGAAAAAAACAGAAAAACGAAAAATACCGCTTCAAGCGGCGGCAATAAGAACAATAATCACAAAAAGAAGAAAAAATAAGGGGATAATATGGGAATAGGTTTCATTATCTCGGGAATGGTTTTCCTTTTCAACCCGTTCATAAACGTTATAGATGTTTTGCCAGATTTTATCGGATATCTTCTCATACTTCACGGAATGTCGAAAATGGCTGATATTGAGGCGAAGATGGCGGAGGCAAAGCGCAGAATGACGCACGCGCTCGCGCTTTCTCTTTGCAGGTTTGCCGTTATGATGCTCAGCTTTTTTGCAAAATTCGACTCGACGCTGACGCTCGTGTTCGTATTTTCCTTTGCTGTGCTTGAAGTTTTCTTTGTTTTGCCCGCGTTCAGATCGTTTTTTGATGGTTTGGAATATTCGCAGATGAGGTTTTCCGAGCAGGTCGTTTTCAGAAAAACTGAGGACGCCGCAAAGATGACGCCGATCTTCATTGTTGTTCGTTCCGCCTGCGCCGTTCTGCCGGAGCTTACCTCTCTTGTAACGGATTACGGATATGTAACGTCGGGTGGCGGCGGACTTGCGGATAACAGCGTGCTGCGCGTGATGCTTACGATGATCTGCGCGGCGGCAGCGTTGGTTTTCGGTGCGGTTTGGCTTTCAATGATATGCAAAGCGCTTTCCGAGGTGAGAAAAAGCAAGTCTTTCATTTCTTTCCTCGAAGAGAAATACGCGCTTGAGGTCTTGCCGAATGAGTCTCTCTTTATGAAGAGAAGTGTTAAAGGCTTTTGGCGCATTTGGTTTGCCGCATTTTTCTGCCTTTTCTGTATTTCGATAGATTACTGCTACATCATTCCCGAATTCGCTTTCGGTTTGTTTGCTTTTTTTGCTTTCCGCAAGGGCGGAAAATACGTGGAAGAGCGGAATAAAACGTGTGCTCTTTGCCTTGCATTTACGGGCGTTATGATCGCGGAATACGTTTTTCTTATAAGATACTGCGTAGACATGGGATATGAACTTTTCCCCTATGAAAGCGAAGATTTTATTAAATATTATTTGCCGTATGTGCTTCCGGCTTTTGCGGGTTACGTTTTGCTCGTGCTCATATGCAAGCGCGCGACTGCCGCGATGAAACGTATGACGGCGGACGCTGTCGGTTTGCGCGAAAGCGCAGATGCGCGCAGACGCGAGCTTGACGAAGATCGCCGCGCATATATTTGCAAAAAAATTGACAGACTTTTTGCGCTTGAATGTGCCTGTGCCGCTGTTGGTGCCGTATTTATGGCGGTGATGCCGTGGTTCGGCCTCGCTTGGGCGGTGAGGTCTGTGTTCAACGTGATCGTCGTTATATGCATATATTCCATAATGTGCGATGTTTCCGCGGAAGCGGAAAAAGTTCTGTGAGAAAGAGGTTTTAACATGGAAGAACAGAATATTTCCGAAGCGAGCATCAACGCCGGAAACGAAAATAAAAAAGAAAAAGAGAAAGAACCGTTGCTTTCGTCTATATACGATTGGATTGAAGTGATTTCTTTTTCCGTTGCGATAGTGCTGATCATTTTTACGTTTGTGGCGCGTCTTACGACGGTTGACGGCGACTCTATGTACCCAACGCTCAAGCACGGCGAACGCCTTATCATATCCAACCTTTTCTATGAACCCGAACAGGGCGATATCGTCGTTGTGCAGGAGCAGAACGGCTATTTCAGCGGTCCCATTGTGAAGCGAGTTATCGCCACTGGCGGTCAGACGGTGACGTTTGATTTTGCAAACTGGAAAGTTTGGGTGGACGGAGAACTGCTTGAGGAGAATTATGTAAATTATGTTTACGGCTCCGCGATGAAAAGCGACGGTTGTCCCGAAACCGTTGTTGTGCCGGAAGGATATCTTTTCGTTATGGGTGACAACAGAAACGGTTCCACAGACAGCAGAAATATGGCTATCGTCGGCTTTGTGAGCGAGGATGAGGTCATGGGCAGAGTTGTGCTCCGTGTTACGGGCAGATTCGGCACAGTAGATTAAAAACGGCAATTTAAGAAAGGACGTGATTGTATGCCGTCAGAGATTATACAGTGGTTTCCCGGTCATATGGCGAGAACGCGCCGTGAGATAGGTGAAAACCTTAAAAATGTAGATTTTGTCATCGAACTTTTGGACGCGCGAATCCCACGCAGCTCACAAAACCCCGAAATAGCGCGAATCTGTGGCGATAAGCCGAGGCTGACTCTTTGTAGCCGATCTTCGCTTGCCGACCCGAAGGCGACGAAAATGTGGAAAGAATATTTCGCCGCGAACGGCAGAAAATGTATATTTTACGATTGCTTGACCGGCGAAGGCATGAATGAGATAACTCCCGCAGCGCGCGCGCTCCTCGCCGAAAAGCTGGAGCGCTACCGCGAAAAGGGCATGGAGGGCAGAAAGCTGCGCGCAATGATAGTCGGCATTCCCAATGTGGGAAAGAGCTCTATTATAAACAAACTTTCCGGTACGAAGAGCGCGAAAGTGGAAAACCGCCCCGGCGTTACGCGCCAGAAGCAGTGGATACCCACGAACGCAGGCTTTGACCTGCTCGACACACCCGGCGTGCTTTGGCCCAAATTTGAAGATCAAAAAATAGGTGAAAACCTCGCCGTTACGGGCGCGATAAAGGACGATATACTCGATATAGAAACACTTGCTTCAATCCTGGTAAACCGCCTGCGCGCGCTTTACCCCGAAAAGCTAATGGAAAGATACAAGCTTAAGGACGGCGCGCTCGACTCAACTCTTACGGATTTCGACGTGCTTGAAAAGATAGGCAAGGCTCGCGGCTTCCTCGTTTCGGGCGGCGAGATAGACCTTGAACGCACGGCGAAAATGCTGCTTGAAGAGTTTAGAAACGGCAAGATAGGAAGAATGACAATAGACTTCCCCGAGGTGCCGAATGCTTGAATATACGTTTGAAAAAGAAGCGTGCGACGCGGGCTTTGAGCACGTTTGCGGCGTTGACGAAGTGGGCAGAGGCCCGCTTGCGGGAAACGTCGTTGCCGCGGCGGTAATACTCCCGCAGGGACTTGTCATAGACGGACTTAACGATTCTAAAAAACTTTCGGAAAAGAAGCGCGAAGCGCTCTACGACATAATTATAAAGGAAGCGATAGCTTATTCCGTGGCTTGGGCAACGCCGGCGGAAATAGACGAGATCAATATTTTGAACGCGACAATGCTCGCCATGAAACGCGCGATAAATGGGCTTTCCGTTACTGCGGATTTTGCACTTATAGACGGTAACTGCGCGCGCGGATTTGATATCCCCGTGCAGACAGTGGTAAAGGGCGATGCGAAAATCCCCTCTATCGCGGCGGCATCTATACTTGCAAAGGTAACGCGTGACAGACAATGCGTTGAAATGGATGCAAAATACCCGGAATACGGCTTTGCAAAGCACAAAGCCTACCCGACGAAAGACCATATGCAGAATGTGCGCAGGCTTGGCCCGTGCCCCGAGCACAGAAGAAGTTTTCTTTCGTTTCTTGAAAAATGAGCGTTAAAGGTGAGATAGGTAAACGCGGAGAGGTGTTTGCCTGCGAATATTTGGAAAAACTCGGTTTTAAGATATTGCACCGAAACTACCGCGCGGGGCATCTTGAAACCGATATTATCTGTGAGGACGAAAAATATCTGCTCTTCGTAGAGGTGAAAACACGCACGGACACGGGGCGCGCCACGCGATACGGCAGCGCGAAGGACGCAGTGGACGCACGAAAAAAACAACGCATACTCGACTGCGCGCGTGAATATATTTACAAAAACAAACCGAGCAAAAAGCCGCGTATAGATGTGATAGAGGTTTACCTCGACGGGCGCGGCGAGCTCTTCTCGGAGAAAGGCATACGGCACATAAAAAACGCCGTGACGGCATGATGAATTTATTCGATATGCATTGCGATACTGCTTTTGAAATATTCAAAGCGAAAACTTCGCTTTATGAAAACGACCACGATATCTCTATTTTGCGGGCTGAAAGTACGTTTGGTCATTACGCGCAGGTGATGGCGGTTTGGACGAACAGACGAAAGAGCGACGAAGAATGTTGGCGGGATTTTCTGGATATACGTGAAAATCTCTTATGCGAAGCAGAAAAGTGCGGCGCGAAGATATGTGTGTGCGCGAACGACGCAAAAAACGCGTGGATCACGAACGAAACCGCTCTTTTCCTTGGCGTGGAAGGCGCGAGAATAC
>JBGVFW010000139.1:0-2817 GCA_045121315.1 Eubacteriales bacterium | reverse complement strand
GGGGATAACAGGCTGATCTCCCCCAAGAGTTCACATCGACGGGGAGGTTTGGCACCTCGATGTCGGCTCATCACATCCTGGGGCTGGAGAAGGTCCCAAGGGTTCGGCTGTCCGCCGATTAAAGTGGTACGCGAGCTGGGTTCAGAACGTCGTGAGACAGTTCGGTCCCTATCTGTCGTGGGCGTTGGATATTTGAGAAGGGCTGACCTTAGTACGAGAGGACCGGGTCGGACGCACCTCCGGTGCACCAGTTGTTCTGCCAAGGGCATAGCTGGGTAGCCGCGTGCGGTTTTGATAAACGCTGAAGGCATCTAAGCGTGAAACATGCTTCAAGATTAGATATCCCATCATCCAGAATGAGTAAGGGCACTTGTAGACTACGAGTTTGATAGGTCAGAGATGTAAGCACAGTAATGTGTTCAGTTGACTGATACTAATAGCCCGAGGGCTTGAACCTCCTTTAGAACACAGTTCTATATGGTTCATTGTTTGAGTTTCGGTTTCGATCTCAACCTTTGTTTTCCTTTTCGAATGTTAGGTACAACTTTCAGGGCATGCACCTCTAGCTCAGTTGGTAGAGCAACTGACTCTTAATCAGTGGGTCCCGGGTTCGAATCCCTGGAGGTGCACCATAAATCAGTGATATTTCGCAGAGGGTCCACCTGTTCCCATTCCGAACACAGAAGTTAAGCTCTGCTGAGGCGACAATACTTGTCTGGCGACGGACCGGGAAGATAGCTCATCGCCAACACAAACAGCTAAGTCAATTGATTTAGCTGTTTCAATTTATATACTCCAATCACCGTAACGGTGAGACGGAGAGTGTATTCCTCCTTAGCTCAGTCGGTAGAGCACCTGACTGTTAATCAGGGTGTCGCTGGTTCGAGTCCAGCAGGGGGAGCCAAAAAAGAAAGCAGACCAATCGGTCTGCTTTTCTTTTTTCTTTTCCCCCTACTGAACTCTTCACCACGAACCCTGCGCCGAATACCGCGAGGCAACAGGGTCGATGTTTTCGTAAGAAAACTCGCGTTGAGACGTCGCAGACGGCGAAACATAGTCGCATTGTTCGAGTCCAGCAGGGGGAGCCATATTTGTGCAACAATTTTGCACCCTAACACAAAAGTCCTTGATTTTCAAGGGCTTGTCGTGTTTTAAGGGGTAAAAATCAACCTTCTTTCACCATTGCACCTTTTCTTGAACCTTTTGGACTTGCACTTGTGACTTTTTATTTTCTATTACAACAAGAGGTTATTGCAAATTGTGTAGAAATATGTTATAATATATTAAAGAGGTGATAATATGACTTTCAACAAGACAATTCAAATGTGCATTTTTGATGGTAATCCTAATGGAAGGATTATGTGCGAGTTATCCAATTGGAACGGACGTGTGTATAAAATTTCAAGAAATGATTTGAGCGAATTTGCTAATCGTCCAGATTGTGAGTATACTGGCGTTTATTTCCTTTTTGGAAAAAATGAGGATAATAAAGATACTGTTTATATTGGCGAAGCAGAGAAGATGCTTGTTAGATTGAAACAACATTTGAAAGATCATAACTACTGGAACGATTGTGTGGTTGTTATATCAAAGGATAATATCTTGAATAAAGCCCATGTGAAATATCTTGAAAACAAATTCTATACTCTTGCTGTAGATTCCAAACGGTCATCAATTATTAACAATACGGTGCCGACGTGTTCCTCAATTTCAGAGTTCGACGAATCCATGTTGACGGAATTTATTGAAAATGCAAGACTATTAGTCAATACCCTGGGCTACAAAGTGTTTGATAAGATTGACACATCGGTTGTGGAAAAAGAAAACAGCGACACTATTTTTCATATTGCAGCTGCACGAGGAGCTGATGCAAAGGGATTGCTTGTGCCAGACGGCTTTATGGTGATCAAGGGTTCGAAAATTGCTAAAGATACAGTTCCAAGTATGGCAAGTAATCTTGTGAATTTGAGAAACATAATGTTGGAAAAAAACATAATAAATCAAGAGTTTGTCTTCGTTACTGACTATATATTTACAAGTCCTTCACTAGCTGCTGCTATTGTAATGGGTAGAAATGCTAATGGTCGAACAGAGTGGAAGAATATTAATAATAAGAGTATTAAGGATATTGAGGAAGGATAACCGTTATAGATCTCGAACCTGTTGTTTCTTTTTGTAAAATTATTGATAGGAGTGGTAAAAATCAATCTGTTAACGTCTTTTTTTGCAATAAAATCAAGTATTAGTGTTGACGTAAAAAAACTAATGCAAAGAAGTGCTTATGAGAAAGTTATATATGATCTAATGCAAACTTCATCATTGGTGTTTCCTGGTCATTATGAACATATCGAAAAACAACCAAATAAAGAATGTGATTTTATAGAAGCAACTAATAAAACAAAATATGATGCGAAGTTGGTTATGACTACACAGCTTGGAAAAGCTTTTTTGAGTCGCAATGGAAATGTGAACAATTACATTGAGGAGATGCATAAAGAAGCGGTAGAGTTTTCCAACCATTTTCAAATAGAGAGAAAAAGGATTGATGATCACATATTATATAAAGTTATAGTTGAAAACATCCAAAAAACGCAAGAGGATGAAAATGTGATTCTTTTTATTCCATATCCTGTTGTGCCAGATGCAGAAAACTTTCCACTTAAGGGCGCTAAAGATTTTTTGACGCTTATATATCAGTCGTTGACCGCAAACAAGATAGTTGGATCACGAGAAATATATGTTATATATTTAGCATGCGATGGAAAAACCGTTTTGAGAAATATGAAAACGGACAAACGTGAGTATGTTGATTGCCCA
>JBGVFW010000138.1:0-2376 GCA_045121315.1 Eubacteriales bacterium | reverse complement strand
GCGTCTTTCGCCCGAGCGTAAGCTCCGGTGCGCCGTTTACGGATAAGATACCCGGCATCGACTCGACGGACGGAATCACGACAGCGGATGGCGCGCAGACAAACGGAACCGAATACACGCGCAAGGACGGATATTACACTTTCCTTGTCTGCGGTATAGATCAAGTTTCCAAAAACACGGATGTGATGATGCTTATTTCGCTCGACACGGCAAACGATGAAATAAATGTTCTCCAAATCCCGCGCGATACGTTCGTAAGCCCAGATACATCGGGTTACCGCGTAACGCGCGTAAATGGCATATACACCTTGGCATACAGTTCTGCGCCTTATACGGGCAAGACACGCCAAAAGATAGCGATGGAAAAGCTCTGTACGGCGATCGAAACCTCGCTCTGCGTGACCATAGACAGATACGTGCTAATGGATATAGACGCTTTTGTGGGCATTATAGACGCTATTGGAGGTGTGGATTTCTACATTCCCACCGACATGGATTACGACGACCCCGAGCAGGACCTGTATATCCACCTCAAAGAAGGTATGCAACACCTCGACGGCGAGGCGGCGATGCAGTTTATCCGTTTCCGTTCGGGTTATGCTACGGGTGACATCGGCAGGATAGAGGCAAGGGCGGATTTTCTCAAAGCTGTATATCATAAGGTAAGGGATAACATGAGCGTTTCCGTCGCTGCCGAGATAGCAAAGAACCTTTTTGACAGTGTTACAACGGATGCTTCTATTGAGGATATAGCGTTTTTCGCAAATGCCCTTTACAGCGTGGACGGCGATAATATAAACGTCAAAACTCTTTCGGGAAGCTCCGTTATGAACCCCGAAACGGGTCTTTGGACGTATTACGCGCTCAACAAGACAGCGGCGCTTGCCGACATAAACAGATATATGAACGCTTTTTATGAAGACGTCTCATACGATATATTTGATAAAAATGCAATATTTACGGACGATCCCAACGGGGATAATCCTTATATAAGCGAATATTATTACTCATAAAGGAGAAAAAGTATGGATAACATCCAAAACATCGCAGAACAGAACGAAAACGGCATGGATGCTCTTGCGCTTGCAACGGAGATCGTTAAAGTGCTTGACGCGAACAAAGCAGGTCAAATCAAGCTATTGCGCGTGAACGACCAAACTGTTATGACGGATTATTTCGTTATCTGCACAGGTACTTCCAATACGCACATAAAAAGCCTTTCAGGCGAAGTTGAGTTCAAACTCGGCGAAAAGGGCGTAAATCCTCTAGGCATAGACGGATACGATTCCGGCATATGGATAGTTATGGACTATGAAAGCGTTATGGTTCATATTTTTAACCGCGAACAGAGAGATTTCTTCAAGCTTGAAAAGCTCTGGGCAGACGCGGAAGACGTTTCTATTGAAAACATTGTCACAGAAGATTGACGTTTAAATATCAAGGAGCATTAAAATGAAATACGATTTTAAAAATATCGAACAAAAATGGCAGGACGAATGGGAAAAAGCGGGCATTTTCCATGCGTCCGAGGACCATACCAAACCGAAATTTTACGGCTTGGTAGAATTCCCTTACCCCAGCGGCGCAGGTATGCACGTTGGTCACATCAAGGCTTATTCAGGTCTTGAAGTGGTTTCCCGCAAAAGACGTATGCAGGGCTACAACGTCCTTTTCCCCATGGGTTTTGACGCATACGGCTTGCCCACGGAAAACTCCGCTATCAAGTTTAATACACACCCCCGCATACTTACGGACAGAAACATCGAAAAATTCACGGGTCAGCTCAAACGCGTAGGTTTCTCCTTTGACTGGACGAGAGTTGTGGACACAACGGACGAGAAATACTATAAATGGACACAGTGGATATTCCGCAAGATGTTCGATAAGGGGCTTGTTTTCCGCGCTACGACGCTTGTAAACTACTGCCCCAACTGTAAAGTAGTTCTTTCCAACGAGGACTCTCAGGGCGGTAAATGCGATATTTGCCACGGCGACGTAGTTCAGAAATCAAAAGACGTTTGGTACCTCCGCATTACGGAATACGCAGACAAACTTCTCCAAGGTCTTGAAAAGGTCGATTATCTTCCCAACGTAAAACTCCAGCAGCAAAACTGGATAGGCCGTTCCGAAGGTGCGTTTGCGGATTTCAAACTCACAAACTGCGACGAATCTCTCCGCATCTATACAACTCGCTGCGACACGATGTTCGGCGTAACGTTCATGGTTATCGCGCCCGAACACCCCGTTATCGAAAAATACAAGGACAGAATAAGCAACATAGCAGAGCTTGAAGCGTACAAAGCCGAATGCGCCAAAAAGACGGAATTTGAACGTACACAGCTCGTTAAAGATAAAACAGGCGTGAAGATAGAGGGC
>JBGVFW010000137.1:0-3641 GCA_045121315.1 Eubacteriales bacterium | reverse complement strand
TTGTTTTTTTTTTTTTTTTTTTTGGGCGCGGGAAAATGCGCTGAAAGTCAGCGAAACGGATACGCAAAATAATCATACGGCAAAACAAAAAAACCAAAGAATAATGAGGTACTGCCATGTCAAAACCCGAAAAAGCGATTTTTACGAATATGTGCATGATTTGCGACGGGAAGGGAAACATTCTTGTCGAGGAAAGATGCAAAAACGATTGGCGCGGCATCGCGTTCCCCGGCGGTCACGTAGAGCCGCACGAGGCTTTTACAGATTCCGTCGTGCGCGAGGTTAAAGAGGAAACGGGGCTTGATATAGAAAATCCGCTCTTGTGCGGAGTGAAACAGTTTTATACGGACGAAGGTGAGCGATACGTTGTTTTCCTTTATAAAACGAACAAGTTTTCAGGAACGCTTTCTTCCTCCGACGAGGGCAGAGTGTTTTGGATACCTAGGAATGAACTGCAAAACTATCAACTCGCAATAGATTTTGCCGACCTTGTGAAAGTGTTTGAGAACGACGAATTTTCGGAATTTTTCTGTTACGAGCTCGATGGAAAATACGCAAAACGCCTCATATAATATATGGAAACCTAGAAAAAACGCTTGATAATGTTTCTGCATTATGATATAATATTATACACATTATAGGTTCAAATTTTAATACGGAGGTTATTATGAACACAAAAAGAATTTTAAAATCGGCTCTCTGCCTTGTTGTGGTCTGCGCGATGATGCTTTGTATGTGCTCTTGCGCGGCATGGAAAAAGACTTTTGCAAAGCCGCACGAATATATGGCATATATTGAACAGGAAGCGATCGCGGCTGGCGTTGAATCGTTCGTTGATTACTATGACAAAGAACTTGCATATTACGGCAAAAATGCCAATACTGCTGTTAAAAGTGAAATGCAGATCAGCCTTGGCGATGGGCTTGCGCAGATGCTCCAACTTATGTTGGGCATGGACCTTACTTGGGTAAACGACGTTACCATCAAGGTTGATGGAAATAAGAACGGTAATCTTTTTGATTTGTTCGTGGGTCTTGTTCTTGGTGACGACACGCTCATTTCCGTGAATACGATACTCAATACGGAAGATGATAACGCTTATATCCAAATTCCACAATTTTCCGAAAAATATCTTTCTTATGACTTTAAAGAAATGCTTGGCGAAGATGGAGATGTACTCAGCTTGAACGCAACTGCTGAAATAGTTGAAAAGCTCCCCGAAGGCAAAGTGCTTGGCGATCTCATCAACAAATACGTTGGAATCATTTTCGACAACATCAAGGAAGCTGAAAAGACGAAAGGTACGCTCGACGCAAACGGAAAAAGCGAAGAATGCACTATCCTTGAAGCAGAACTTACATATTCCGAATTCTGCGAGCTCGTAAAGACCGTTATCCGCGAACTTCAGAAAGACACGCTCATAGAAGAGCTTATCACTACGGGCGTTGATATTGTAAACGAGTTTGAAGGCGCGGCTGAAGGCGAAAAGCTCAACGCGACAACCGTTTATGCGGACTTTATCAAAGGCACTAACGAAATGCTCGAAGATATCGACGCGGAAAGCGATATCGATCCCGATGAAGTAGTGCTCGTTTGGACGGACTATGTAAACGGCGATTCCGAGATCATAGGCAGAAAACTCTATTTGTATGAAACTATCGAATTCTTCTATGGTAAGGCTTCCGAAAAAGAAGCATACGGCGAAGAATTTTACGTAAAAGAATATTGCAAATATGACGGAGAATCCGAAGAATACGGAGAATGGAGTGAACTTATCTCCATAAGCGGCGAAGGCTCTGTTAAAAACAATATCCTTTCCGGCGAATACGACGTTTATGCCGAAGGCGAATTTATCCTCAACTTCACGGTTTCCGACATTGACGTAAAAGCCGCCCAAAAAGGTCAGTTCAAGGGCAGCATTGAAGTATTCCCCTCTGCAGAGTTGTTTGCTTCCGACGGAGAAGGTTCCGTTATCTCCTCGCTTGCGTCCTCTCTTTCTTTCGGTATGGACTATGATTATTCCGAAAGTAAACAGGAAATAAAAATATTTATCAACAATCTCGGTAGCGAATTCCTCTCCGTTACGTTGAAATCCGAAACGGTTAAGAGCGACGTGATCTCCGTTCCTACGGACAGCGACGTTCAGGAAACCGATACATGGATGGCAAACGCAGATTTCGAAGCATTCCTTGAAGGTCTGAGAAATTCCGATCTTCCCGATGATATTGTGGCGATGATAGAACAGCTTTTTGCTTATTGATCTGTTGAATTTGTAAAGTAAAAATAAAAACGCAGCATCTCGGCATTTTACCACGCAAAAGATGCTGCGTTTTTTTTGGAGTTTTTATATGATAGAGATAAAAGAAATCAAAAAAAGTTTTCGCGGCAAAACTCCGCTTGCGTCGGCTTCTTTTGTGGGCGAGAGCGGGCAGTGCATAGGCATACTCGGCAAAAACGGAAGCGGTAAATCGACGCTTCTCTCAATTCTTGCGGGAGTTTTGCGCGCGGACGGTGGAGAATTTTTGCTCGACGGCGAAGACCTTCTCAAAAACGGGAAGCTCCATGCCGCTTCCGTTGGTTATATCCCGCAGGGAACTCCGCTTTTGGAAGAGCTCACAGCGTACGATAACCTGCTTTTGTGGTATGGCAGAAAGGAAATGAAGCGCGAGCTTGAGAGCGGCGTGCTGAAGCTTTTGGGCATTGATGAATTTATAAAAGTTCCCGTTCACAAGATGTCCGGGGGAATGAAAAAGCGCCTTTCCATTGGCTGCGCCGTGGCGAAAAAGCCTAAGATATTGCTCCTTGACGAGCCGAGCGCCGCGCTTGATCTTATCTGCAAGGAACAGATAGCGCAATATCTTTGTGAATGTAAGAAAAACGGCAATACGCTCGTGCTTACCACTCACGATGCAAGTGAACTTTCTCTCTGCGATAAGTGGTATATACTCAAAGACGGACACCTTGAAGAATTCGCCTACGACGGCAATGTTCACGACCTTGCAAAGAGGTTATGATATGAAAAAGGCTTTAGTTTACTTTGGACTGCAGGTGAAAAAAGCGGCGCGGTATTTTCCTTTTGTGCTTGCTCTCTCGCTTGCTATGTGCATAGGATTGGGGCTTGCGTTGAACGCTATAGTCAACCTTGATTCCGCGAGTGCGGAAAATCAGAAGATAACCGTCGGCATCGTTGGCGACGCACAGGGAAGTTATCTCGGCTTTGGTATTTCTGCTCTTCAGACGCTTGACAGTTCGCGCTTTGTTGTTGACCTTGTGGAAATGACGGAGGAAGAGGCGAGGACGCGCCTTGAAAAAGGAGAAATATCCGCCTACGCGATAATTCCCGATGGTTTTGTGGATGCGGCGGTGCGCGGAGAGATAATGCACATAAACTACGTCACGACGGACAGTGCTGTGGGCGTTACTACTGTCTTTATGGACGAAATGCTGGACGCTATTTCATGTATGCTTGTAGAATCGCAAAAGGGTGTTTACGGCTTGGAAAGCGCGATGTGGGCAAACGGTTTGCGTCCCGGTGAAAAGCTGGACGCGCTTGCATCCGAATATTTTTCGCTTATTCTTTCGCGCTCGAACATGAGTAAGCAGGAAGTTACGGGATATTCCGAAAGTCTTTCCTTTGGTGG
>JBGVFW010000136.1:0-2763 GCA_045121315.1 Eubacteriales bacterium | reverse complement strand
GAGTGGGGGAAAAGCCGGTGATGATATCAAAGGCTTACCTATCACTATAGGTAATTGTTGGTAACTGCGACGAGCTCTTATTCTTGGGTGGTTCTGACGCCACGACATTGGAATATATCTCTAAAAAATTGGGTAAAGAGACTATTCGTACCCGAAATGCAACACGTAATTTCGGTGATAAAAGCGGTGGCAGCAGCGAAAGTTACAATACTACCGGCCGCGAGCTTATGATGCCGGATGAAATTTCTTATATGGATAACGAAAACTGTATTTTGTTTATCCGTGGTATTCACCCGTTCTTCGGCAAAAAATACGATTATCCGGCGCATCCGAATTATAAATACACCGGTGATGCCGACGATAAATATTTGTTTGATGTAAAAGCAAATTTCAATACTTCGTTAACGCTTAATTCACAAAACAGTGAAATTGAGGACAAAAAAGAAAAATTAAAAGCGCAAAACAAACGCGAAGAGCAATTTAATGTTTCTAAAGTGGAAAGGGCTCATTTAAATGCTCGTAAAAACTTAAGACAATTTTCCAGTGCTGGATTAAGATTGAATCAGCCGGAGGATATTGTTACAACGTTGACTTTTATGGCGGAACAAAGCAAAAAAGATGGTGAGTTTAAGACTTTAGATCAAAAAACAGCATATGCGGATTCCAATATACCTCCATTTGCGGGTTTGAGTGAATTTAATGATCCTTCTGCAGAAGTCGGAGTGGTTAACTCTGAATTTGAAATAGGGAATACTTCGCCCAATTAAATGAGTTTTAAAGTAATTTTTTAAAATAAATTACATAAAAAATGAGTATAGAACAACAGATGCGGTATAATTACTATAGTAGTTATACCGCATTCGCTTAAATAAAGCAGAATACAGGTGTTATTTAAAAAAGAAAGGTGGGGTTCATTTAACAAGAACCCGGGTTAATGTTATGGAAAACAGTGCTATTTTTGCAAGCAAACAAGACCGTTATGAGTATGTATGCAATCTTTCGGCAGAAATTCGTGAACCGATTCTGGAGGCAGCCGAGAAAGTACTGACGGCGGAGGGCCTTTCCGGACATAATTTAGTGCAGGTGCTTGAATCTGCAAACGATTCAAAACTATGTGATTTAGAAGATACTCTCCGTGTCGAATATCTTGAAAGCGAGCCTTTAAAGTTTTATGTTGTGAACAATCTGCGTTCGCAACAGGACAAAACCTCATTTGACGTGTATAGGTTTGATTCCTTGGATGAAGCCTATGA
Organism: Eubacteriales bacterium; assembly: GCA_045121315.1. GTDB lineage: Bacteria > Bacillota > Clostridia > Oscillospirales > CAG-272 > UMGS731. The sequence goes on along the minus strand of JBGVFW010000136.1, from coordinate 1,510 downwards.
TTGCTATTCAAAATATTGTGATAGTTATACCTCTGCACTTGGTATAACCATTTCTCCCGGTCGCGAGATTGACCTTGTTCATTCGCGTGGAGCCGAACCGGTACTTGTTACGGACTATCGAAAGATAGACGGTTTTAAGGATAATCCTCTTGTGCTGCAAGCAGTTGAACACGTCATTGGTGAACTCGGGATTCAGCGAGAAGGGAATTACGAGTTGTTTAATCAGTGGATTGAAATTCCTCTTAACAAGGGTGAGGACGCTAACTCTTATTTGGATAATAAGCGCCTCTTGCCCAAAGATCCCAAGTCCCCCATTTCCGCAATTAATGAAGCGTTCTGTGATGGACGTGGTTGGATTAAGGCAAATGATTTATTCAAAGAATTGAGTGATTACGATCCTTACACCAATCCTGTTCATTTAAAAATTTCTTCAGTTAATGTGAATTATATCAGAACTGATACAAAAGAAGTTGGCCAAATGGATCTCATACCTTCGCATTTAGGTATTATGTTGGAAAGATTTAAAGAACCGGAAAAGAAGATGTCGCTCGAAGCGCGTATCAGTGCGGCTAATCAAAGTAAAAAGGATTCTGCCATTTCCGAACAAGATCGTAACAAGATATCGAAAGAGAATGTAAGGGATTGAACATATAAATGAAATAAATTTTTAAGATTAAAGAAAGGAATACAATATTATGGCAGGTACGGTCAATAAAATAAATATGTTAAGTGTTGCAAAGGAGTTAAAAAACAGAGGTTATAATGCGACCGAAGAAATTTTAACTACCGGCATAAATGATTATTATGAACACGAACATTTTAATAAAAAAGAAAAAGAGGGCTCTCATAAAGCGATTGCTACTTATATTGAAAATGCGTTCTTATTGCATAATCCTTTGAAATTGGGAGATTTTCGCTTGGCTGAAAAGGATAGTTCTGTTGGTTCCACGTTGGGGGATTGGTATTATGACAATCACAAAACGGAGGAAATAGTGGGCGTGTACTTTAATCCGGATTCTGTTGCCGGTGGTCAATTTGTAGAAGTACATATGCCCTATGAAATGATAGCAGAAGCCCGGAAAGAAGCTAATACAAGTGAAGCGTTTTTTGATATTCTTAATGATCGAGCTTGTACAAAACTTGTGGACATTGACACCCCGGAATTTAAGCAATCGGTTGAGAGATATACTAATAATTTTCCGGATTTTATTTATGACGGCGTGCAAACAATGGATAAGTTAACTGAGATGTCAACTATCGGCATGTTGAGATCTAATGTTGAATATGAATTGTTGACCAGAGGTTTGGTTGATATAACGAAAGCAGCTTTGGATTCCGGAATAGCTGAGTATGTTGCCGGCAGTGGCGATGGCGACTTTAAAAATATTGCGGATTTCATCGAGGATAAAGAGTTGCGCCAAGATATTGAGTATGAGTTATTAACAAGAGGTTGGTGTGATATTCCCAAAGAAGTTGTAGATATAGGAATATCAGAATGTACTGTTTCCGG
>JBGVFW010000135.1:0-6750 GCA_045121315.1 Eubacteriales bacterium | reverse complement strand
ACGGAAACATAATTCCGCAAGAGGACAGCAGAAATAACTCAAAGGAGATGAAGGAGCTGCTCGGATATATGGCAAGGCATCACGAGGACTTGGAAAAGACCTTCACCGACGAGCAGAAAGAAATCTTCGAAAAGTTTCACGACTGCTGGGACGAGTACGTAAGTCTTGCCGAAGCAGCCATCTTCGAATACGCCTTCCGCCTCGGAGCAAGGCTCACGATGGAGGTGCAATCGGACACAAACGAATAACAAAACAGATATTTGAATAATATTCTGTATCACTTCTTGATCATTTTCATTATACATTCATGATAGTTTCCATAAAAAGTGTTGACAGAAAGAGACAAATATGATATAATTATAAAAATAAATAAAATAAAAGGAACCAGCTGACTGCAGAGGACGTTGGTTCCTTTATGCTTTTTAGAGGAAAATCTTATGGTCAGGAAAAAGAAATTCAGGCTTTCAACCACGCAGATCATATTGCTCAGCTTTCTTGTGACTATCCTTGTGGGAAGCGGACTTTTGGCATTACCGATAAGCTCCGCAAGTGGAGAAGCCGTGCCGTATCTTGACGCACTCTTTACGGCAACCACATCCACCTGTGTGACAGGACTCGTTACTCTTCCCACGGTATCAACTTGGAGCGTGTTCGGGCAGATCGTTATATTGCTTCTGATACAGATCGGCGGTCTTGGTATCATCACCATTATGTCGGGGCTGATGCTTCTTCTCAATAGGAAAATGGGTATTGGCGACCGATTGCTCATTCAGGATGCCTTCAATCTAAACACAATGTCGGGACTTGCAAAGTTTGTAAAAAACGTGCTGTTCGGTACGCTGATCATCGAAGGAATAGGGGCTGTTCTGTATATGCTCGTCTTTATCCCCGAGTTCGATGCGAAAGGCATTTGGATATCGGTGTTCAATTCGGTTTCAGCCTTTTGTAACGCAGGTATTGACATAATAGCGGAAAACAGTCTTTGCAATTACGCCACAAATCCCTTGATCAATATCGTTACCTCCGCGCTCATCATTCTCGGCGGTCTCGGTTATATCGTGTGGTGGGACGTGCTTCGTGTGGTCAAGAGCCGTTCGCCAAAGAACCGCAAAATATTCAGGCATTTGACATTACACTCAAAGATTGCGATTACCGTTACCGCAGGACTCATTCTTGTCGGTGCTCTCCTCATTTTTGTTTTTGAATATTCAAATCCCTTGACCATTGGAGAGATGTCTCTCTTTGATAAAATTCAGGTGTCATTCTTCCAATCGATCACCACGAGAACGGCTGGCTTTGCTTCTGTTTCGCAAGAGAATCTGACGAACGCCTCTGCTGCCGTATCTATTATTTTGATGCTGATTGGTGGCTCACCCGTTGGAACGGCAGGCGGTATGAAAACGGTTACGATTGCTGTTCTCATTTGTTCGGCATTCGCAACGATAAGGAACAAGAACAGCGCAACCCTGTTCGGTCGCCGCGTTTCCGAAGAATCGATAAAAAAGGCGGTTGCTGTTGTTGTAATTTTCCTTACGATATGTGCCACCTCAACCGTGCTTTTGATGGCAACAAGCAATGCTTCTGCCATTGATGCGGTCTATGAAACGGTCAGTGCAACGGCAACCGTCGGACTTTCAAGAAATCTGACGGCAACGCTGAATACCGTTGGAAAGCTTATTATCATTGTAACTATGTATTTCGGCAGAGTTGGTCCCATCTCACTTGCGGTGGCACTTGGCAGTAAAAACGAAAGTCAGAACGTCATTTCCGAGCCAACGGAAGATATCAGTATAGGATAAAGGAGAAGATTATGAAAGCAAAGAAAACATACGCAGTCTTTGGACTTGGAAGATATGGCACAGCCGTGGCACGTGAGCTTGTAGAGAACGGTATGGAGGTCATTGCAGTAGATACAGATGAAAGGATCGTCAACGATGCGGCGGCATATCTGCCGGTTTGCAAGTGTGCTGATGTGACCGATGCGGAGGTTATCTCACGCCTTGGAATTGGAAGTATTGATACGGTCATTGTATGTATGGCAAGTAACCTTGAAGCCAGCGTCATGGCGGTCACGCTTTGCAAGGAGGCGGGCGTTAAGAACGTTATTGCAAAATGCGCGAATGAGATGCATCAAAAAATATTGCTCCGTGTGGGTGCAGATCAGGTGGTTTTCCCTGAAAACGAATCAGGCATCCGCCTCGCCAAGAACCTACTCAGCTCCGGCTTTATTGATATGATCTCTCTGTCAAAGGACGTATCAATGGTGGAGATCGACGTAAAGGACGAATGGTGTGGTAAGAACTTGATCGAATTGAATCTCCGCAAAAAATACGGCTTTAACATCGTTGCCATTAAGAAGGGCGAGAAGGTCAACGTGAATATCAATCCCGAGCAGGTGCTTGATGCAGGAACTACGCTGATCGTTATTGCAAATACGGCGAAGCTTGGAAAGCTAAAGTAATATTCTTTGTAAAATCAAATCTGTTTGAATGGTTTTATTTATATCATAAAGGGGAGAACATAATGGAAATACAACTTAAAGAACTTATTGACCAAATCAAAAAAGACGGTGTAGAAGCTGCAGAATCAGAGGCACAGGCTATATTAAAAGCTGCAAATGATGAGGCTGAAAAAATAATTTTGAGCGCTAAGGCGGAAGCGAAAAGAATTCTGCAAGAAGCTAAAAAAGAAAATGAGCGTATGGTGAAATCAAGCGAGGATGCTATTCGTCAGGCGGGCCGCAATCTGCTGATTTCTTTCAGAGAAAGTGTAACGAGGGAACTCAATGCTATCATTGGCGAAAATGTTACTGCTGTATATTCATCCGATGCATTCGCAGGGCTGATTATTAGCATTGTTGAAAGCTGGGCTAAAAAGCCGGATGCAGAAGATATTGCAGTGATTTTGAATACTCAAGACCTCAATAAGTTGGAAGAAACCTTACTGGCAGTTCTTAAAGAAAAAATGCTGAAGGGCATCACTCTGAAAGCAAATGATAATTTTGACGGTGGTTTCCGCATTGCCGTAAATAACGGTAGCGCATATTACGATTATTCTGCAGAGGCGGTTGTGGATATGCTTTCAAATTATCTTAGTCCTAAGGTTACCGAGCTTTTGAAAGAGGCGAAGGAATAATTATGGCTGAATATTATTTAATTTCGCAGTTGCCATCTTTGGATGGAATCAGTGAAAATGCTCCGCTTCCAATTACAGAGGAACGATTTACAGAGCTTTGCAACCGATTTTTAGGAAAAAGGTCGCAGGAAGCGATGAATAAGCTCACTTTATCACCTCCTAAAAGCAGTGAGAGTTCGGGTTCTGTTTTAATTGATGCCTGGAATGAAAGCGAGAGAAACCTTCGGTTTGCGCTTGGTAAAGTTCGGGCAGAGAAAATGAAAAAAACGTTTGATACAGAAAATAGAATTTTCCCTGTGGAATATGTCAAGGCGGCAAGCGCGGCAACAGAAATCGAAAATCCAATGGAAGCGGAAAAATATCTAAGTAGTTACCGTTTGGAAATCTTGGAAACGCTAAGACCTATGGATAGCTTTTCTGAGGATTATGTTTTCTATTACGGACTTAAATTAAAGCTGCTTCTTCGCATAAGGCAGTTTGATACAAAGGTTGGAGAAAAGGCATACAAAAATATTTATAACTCCATATTAAATGGGGATAGGTTGGAGGCGAAATAATGACCGAAAATAAAGGAAAGGTAGTAAGCATAAACGGAAATTTGGTGTCGGTAGAATTCGACGGAAACGTTTCTATGAACGAAATATGCTATGTTTTTGTGGGTGATACCGCCCTTAAAAGCGAGGTTATCCGTATAAAAGGCAATGTTGCTCAAGTGCAGGTTTATGAAATGACCGATGGTATTCAATGTGGGGATAGTGTTGAATTTACGGGAGATATGCTTTCGGCAGATCTCGGCCCCGGATTGCTCGGTCAGATATATGACGGACTCCAAAATCCGCTTCCTGTTTTAGCAGAACAGGCAGGCTGGTTTTTGGAAAGAGGAATTTATGCAGACGGACTGAATTTGGAAAAGAAATGGGAATTTACACCGACTGCTAAGACCCACGACGTTGTTCGTGCAGGCGAATATATCGGCACAGTTCCCGAAGGCCCGTTTACACATAAAATTTTTGTTCCCTTTTATCTGCTTGGAAACTATACGATAAAATCCATTGCCGATAAGGGCGAATATACCGTTAAAGAAACGATTGCGGTTTTAACCGATGAACGAGGCCGCGAAATACCCGTATCTATGTCGTTTAAGTGGCCTGTTAAACGTGCGGTAAAATGTTATAGTGAGAGATTGGCACCTGGCGAAACAATGGAAACCAAGGTGCGTCTTATTGACTCCTTCTTTCCCGTAGCAAAGGGTGGAACTTATTGTACTCCCGGACCGTTTGGCGCAGGTAAAACGGTATTGCAACATACCACATCAAAATATGCGGATGTCGATATTGTTATTATCGCCGCTTGCGGTGAGCGCGCAGGTGAAGTTGTTGAAACTCTTACTGAGTTTCCCGAACTGACTGACCCCAAAACAGGGCGTTCACTTATGGAGCGTACCATTATTATATGTAACACCTCCTCTATGCCCGTTGCATCCCGTGAAGCTTCGGTTTATACTGCGGTAACACTTGCTGAGTACTATCGCCAAATGGGACTTCATGTTCTTATGTTGGCTGACTCAACATCTCGCTGGGCACAAGCGATGCGTGAAATGTCAGGCAGACTTGAAGAAATTCCCGGTGAAGAGGCTTTCCCTGCATACCTGGAATCCTATATTGCGGCATTTTACGAAAGAGCAGGCTATGTCCGTTTACCTGACGGCAGTACCGGTTCCGTTACTATCGGCGGTACCGTATCCCCTGCAGGCGGCAACTTTGAAGAACCTGTAACACAGGCAACCTTAAAGGTTGTTGGTGCATTCCACGGTCTTTCCCGTGAACGTTCGGATGCAAGAAAGTATCCTGCCATTGACCCGCTTATCTCTTGGTCTAAATATAACAGCGTTATTGACAGCGAAAAATTGGAGTTTTGTAAAGGCATTCTTCATCAAGGTGACGAGATCGGCTCTATGATGAAGGTTGTCGGTGAAGAAGGTACTACCCTTTTAGATTACATTACCTATTTAAAATCCGAAATGCTCGATGCTGTTTATCTGCAACAGAACTCCTTCGACTTGGTTGAGGCAAACTGTGGAAGATTGCGTCAACGCTATGTTACCGATAAGTTGGTATATGTTCTGGGCAGCAGTTACGCTGTCGGAAACAAAGACGACGCACGTAGCTTCTTTAACCGTATGCGTCAGAAATTTATTGACTGGAACTATACTGAGTTTGAGAGTGAAGCTTTCAAAAAAGCAGAAACCGAGATTGATGCATTGTATCGTCAGGGTGACGGTAAATTGGCCGCAACGGTCGAAAAACTATTAAAGGACGGTGACTGAACGTGAACAAAGTATATAATCGAATAGAATCCATTACTGGTAACGTTATTACTGTCCGAGCAAACGGCGTCAAGTATAAAGAATTGGCACAGATCAATACACGTTTTGGCAAGTCGTTGGCTCAGGTAAATAAGATCGAGGGAGATATTGTTTCTCTGCAGGTCTTTGCCGGAGGTCAGGGTGTTTCTACAGGAGATGAAGTGCGGTTTCTCGGTCACGAAATGCGTGTATCTTTTAGTGAAGATTTATTAGGCCGTATATTCAACGGCTCAGGTGAGCCGAGAGATAAAGGGCCTGCACTTAACGAAAATATGAAACCCATTGGCGGCCCCTCTGTTAATCCCACTAAACGTATTCTTGCCAACCGAATGATGAGAACCAACATTCCTATGATTGATATGTTCAATACCTTGGTTGTTTCTCAGAAGCTGCCCATTTTCTCCATTTCGGGCGAGCCGTACAACCAACTTCTTGCCCGAATTGCAATGCAGGCAGAAGCTGACGTAATCGTTCTTGGCGGAATGGGTCTTAAATATGATGATTTTCTGTATTTTAAGGATGCGCTTTCCAAAGGCGGAGCACTCAGCAAAACCGTTATGTTTATTCATACTGCTTCCGACCCTACCGTCGAGTGTATGATGATACCCGATATGGTGTTGGCGGTAGCGGAGCAATTTGCGCTTCAGAATAAAGACGTATTGGTGCTTCTGACAGATATGACCAACTTTGCCGATGCTATGAAGGAAATTGCTATCACTCAGGAACAGGTTCCTTCTAACCGTGGATATCCAGGCGATCTGTATTCTCAGCTTGCCTCCCGTTACGAAAAAGCAGTTGACTTTGCTGATTCAGGTTCGGTAACCGTTTTAGCCGTTACTACAATGCCCGGCGATGATGTTACTCATCCCGTCCCCGACAATACCGGATATATTACCGAGGGTCAGTATTACCTTAAAGGCGGCCGTATAGAGCCGTTTGGTTCTCTTTCCAGACTAAAGCAAAACGTAAACGGCAAAACACGAAAAGATCATCGAACACTTATGGATGCGATGATTCGCCTTTATTCTTCTTACAAGGAAACGCTTGAAAAGAAAAACATGGGCTTTTCTATGAGCCGTTGGGATGAAAAATTGCTGAAATACGGTGAACTTTTTGAAGATAAGTTAATGTCGCTGTCCGTTAATCTTCCGCTTGAAGATGCACTTGATTTAGGATGGGAAATTTTAGCGGATTGCTTCGAAAAAGACGAAACCGGAATTAAATCAGACCTTACTGATGAATTTTGGCCT
>JBGVFW010000134.1:0-2174 GCA_045121315.1 Eubacteriales bacterium | reverse complement strand
CGGCTGTGCTAGCCGCACAGGCAATACATACAACGCATTTCTTTCCCGCTGGCTTAATATGGATTACATAAACTTCGGCTTTTCGGGAAGCGCAAAGGGCGAGCCCGAGCTTGCAGAGTTTATTGCGACCGTGCCGATGAGCGTTTTCGTTTACGACTATGACTACAACGCGCCTGATGTAGAGCATCTTGCAAGAACGCATGAACCTTTCTTTAAGATAATACGCGAAAAAAATCCCGACCTGCCTATAATCATGATGTCACGCCCTAACTACGCATGCAATCCTACGGAAAACGATAAGAGAATTGCTGTTATACGCAATACTTATGAAAATGCGCTTAAAAACGGTGACAAAAACGTTTATTTTGTATGTGGCAAGACATTCTTTGAAGACGACGATATTTTTGCCTGCACTATCGACAGAACGCACCCCAACGACCTTGGCTTCTACCGCATGGCAAAGGAAGTTTACAAAACCCTTGCTCCGGTCTTTGAAAAAGCGGTCGCGGCAGAGCGCGCAAGCAAATGAGGGAAAACTAACGAAATAGCAATTTGGACTATGAAATATTTGATTTTCCTTGATATAGACGGTACGATACTTCCCGCAAACGGTGAAATATCCCCGCGTACGGTATGTGCGATACGCGAAGCACAGAAGCGGGGGCATATGGTATTTATCAACACGGGTCGCTCCATGGACATTATCCCGAATAAGGTGCTCGACGAGGTTAGACCAACTGGTATCGTGGCGGGACTTGGCGCTTGGATAAGCGTAGGCGACGAGATATTGCTTTCTGCCGTTGTCCCGAAAGAGAGTGTTATGCTCACTATGGAGGTTGCAGATAAATTCGATAACATGATAATACTCGAAGGCGAGAAAAACAGCGTGAGCTATCACGGCGAATGCTACCTCGGAAAAGAAAACGAAATTTCGCGACCAGAGGAGCTTTTCGAACGTTATCCTAATATAAGGATTTCGAAAATGACTTATAAGTATCCGCTCTCAGAAGAAGCGGTGAAGATACTTGAACCTTATTTTGAAGTTTTCAATCACCCAACGTATTCCGAGATAGGCTTGCACGGTTACAGTAAGGCGACGGGTATGGAATTTTTGCGCGAACGTTTTGGAATTGACAAAGAACACGTTATTGCCATGGGCGACAGCGACAACGACACGCTTATGCTCAAAAACGCTGGCATTGCTGTCGTTATGGGCAACGGACACCCCGACGTGAAAAAAATAGCGGATTTTATTTCAATAGATTGCGCCGACGGAGGCGTTGGCTACGCTATTGAAAAATTGGTACTTGAAAAAGAATAAGCGAAAAACGCCGAGTATATCGGCGTTTTTCCTTTATTTTATCATTTTTATAACATATATCTCCACTACATCGAGCGAGGTTGCATTTGCAACCTCTTCATATTTCTCTTTGTCAAAAACAAGACCGTTTTCGGTTTCGACGAATGCAAACTGAACGCCGTCGGAAAAGCCATAGTCTGCAACGTCGGAAAGCAGAAGTGTGCTGTTGTTTGCACTGTAATAATCGTCGTTACCGTATTCTTTCAACAGAAAGATTCCGCCTTTGCCGACGCTCATTTGCGCCACTACGTCTGTGTCTTCAACCCATTGTCCCTCCGAAATGGGACAGGGGAGCATGATTGTCACAACGTCACCCGCCTTGCAGGAGCCTAGGTATACGTTTTCAACTGTTACCGTTGCCAGCGCACGATATTCTTTTATTCCGTTGCTGTTTATCTCTATGTTTCTGATATCCGTGACGGTGCCTCTTAAAACGGCTTCTGCTTTTGCAAACGCTTCCTCTGCCGAATAGAAATAGGCAAGGCTGTGCGCGTCCGTCATTTTGGAAACATCGCCATTGTAGTATTCAACCTTGACGTTGAAAGAATAAGTTGAAAGCGGCAGAGTGTTTGGGGAGGGCGCGCGGTAAACGGAAACGCCTATTGCAAGCGCGAGCGCGGCGCACGCGGCGATACTTACGTATGTGGCAAAAACGCGCTTGCAGTACGTATTTTTCGCTTCAGATGCTTCTGTAATATATTTTTCGTCGATATTTTCGAGCATATTGAGTTTGTCTGTTTTCATATATCAAAACCTTCTTTCTCCAAAACTGTTTTGAGCTTTTCTCTTGTGCGCATAAGCGACATTTTTACTT
>JBGVFW010000133.1:0-2076 GCA_045121315.1 Eubacteriales bacterium | reverse complement strand
TTTTGCTCATTTATCTATAATCAAAATCATCGGCTGTGGTGCTTGATGAACGCACGGGTCATCGTTATCGTAATCGCCATCGTAAAGCTTGCCGCATTTTGAAAGCGCGGCGGAAAACAGAAAATCAAGATGATTTTCTATCTCATAATTCTTCATTATAATACCTCTTTTTGAAAGCTTTCACCTATAAAGTCGCTCTGTTCGTGTTTCAGTTCACTGAATTTTAAAAAAATCGGTGTTTTCACACCGATTTTTTTAGTAAAGTTCTTTGTTTACTTTCTTTCAAGAAAGTAAACCTACGCTCTTATATACCGCTTCGCGCAGTTTCGGGTGAACTACCCATTCAAAGCTGTTCTGCATATGCTGCGCGTAGTAAACGGAGAGCTTGTTTGCGGGGTCTGCTATAACCATAGCACCCGCCGCGCCGCACCAGCCGAACTCGCCAAAGGAGAAATATCCTTTCACGAGCTCGGGTTTGAGCGCCGTTCTCACACCGCATCCATAGCCAAAACCCGTAAGGTATTTCCACCCCGACCAAAAGTTTTTCATTTGGGATTCACTCAGCTGATTTTTTCGCATAAAGTTTACGCTTTCCTCGGACATTATTCGAGTTCCATTATCAGCTACGCCAAGATTTGTGAGCATATTCACAAACTTGATATAATCACCAACACAGGAAACAAGTCCCGCGCCCCCGCCCTCGAACTCCGAGCCAAGGATATAACGGTTGCCAGCAGGATTTACCACGGCTTTTTGTTGTTCGTTGTCAAAAAGATAAAGCGGAGCTATCTTCTTTTTGAGTTCGTCCGTCACGTCAAAAGTCGTTCTGCTCATGCCGAGCGGCTCAAAGAAACGCGTTCTGAGGTATTCTCCGAACTTCATGCCCGAAGCAACCTCTATAACCGCACCAATCACGTCAAGGCAAAGGCTGTAATTAAACTTTTCCCCGGGTTGGAAGATAAGCCCGTCCCTGCCGATAGCCTCCGCTATCTCGACAGTTGGGCATCTGCCGCCTGTTTTCTCCTTGACTTCAAGAATAGACGGGCGTGAAAGGTCGTAATCGAGTCCCGCTGTCATTGTAAGCAGGTCTATGATTTTTACGGGACGATGTGCGGGAGCTTCCGAAAACGTGCCGTCCTCGTTCTTCGTGCGAACTTTTATACTGTTAAAGGAGGAAATGTATTTCCCTACCTCATCGTCGAATTTTATCTTGCCTTCCTCGGCAAGAAGAACCGCCGCTGCGCCCGTTATAGGCTTGCTTGCGGAAAAGAGATAGTAAAGATCGTCCGGAGAAACAGGAATTTTATTTTCCAAATCGCTGTACCCTGCTTGATAACGGAAAACGACCTCGTTATCTTTCATAACGGCGATATCCGCGCCCGGTATACGCCAAGCCGTGATATCGTCCAAAACATTTTTCAAAGGAGTAAAATCCATAATATCACCTTTTAGCAAAAGATTCTCCGCTCACGCGAAGAATCTTTTTTAATCAATAATCTATAACTACCATCTGATGGCAGGAGAATTTATCCACCGTGTATGTGAGGATACCGTCTGTGTAATCAAACGGAATGTCCTTCATCTGCGGAGCAAGATATACTCTGCTGGGTTTGGAATACATGCTGATGGAAACTTCCGTGTCGCATATTGGAATAAGGTCTTCAATAACTTCAACGTTCTTGCCGCGTTTAACAGGGGAAGCATAAAGGAGGTGGTTAACGTATCTGTGCTCGTTAGCCTGATCCATAAGCGTTACAACGCCCTGTGCAGGGAGGTTTGTTGTGAGCGTTTTGTCTTCTCCGAGAAGAACGTCGAGCGCGTGCTTAACCGTTTCTTTTGCGATAAGCGCGCCGTTGTTCGCGTATTCGGAGAACATATTGAAGGAGATGTACGCGCCATCTTTGCCGAGCGTCATTGCAGGATAGAGCTTAGTGGGGTCGTTCGGCGTCTGCGCATGGCTGCAGAAATGGAGAGCCGTGCGGTTGAAATAGGGGTTTTCTCTGTACGCGAGAACATCACCCGTTGCTGTGATATCGCTGGAGGGCTCGTAGATAGCATAAGCAGATTCCCAAAGAC
>JBGVFW010000132.1:0-2494 GCA_045121315.1 Eubacteriales bacterium | reverse complement strand
ATAAAGTATGCCGATAATCCTAACGTTGAAATGGCTAAACACGGGGCAAATACGTGGGCCCATCTTGTTTTGGAGGGTCAATATGATTTGGATATCGATCAAGTTTTGGCTGTTTGCGCGAAGCGAGAGAAGTTTCTTCAGCAGGAAAAAGAAAAATCAGAGCGCCGTGGCGGACTTTCTCGTGAGGAGCTGGAAGATAAAATTATGCAAGGTGTTGTAAACGGCGCTTTAAATATTTACTATGGTCAAATTGCTCCTTATTCTTATGGATATGAGGTAGCCTTTAAAAATTCTACTTTTAATAATCAATCTTGGCATTGCTATTGTGATTTTTTTGATATTCCTAAAACTATTGTTAAAGACATTGAAGAGGCTCGTCAATCAGGTTCAAACACCTTAAATATTCACGATTTGCTTACAACAATTGAGAAAAAAGAAAATGAGAAGATCACTTCGTTTACCCCGGCAAAGGATACGAATTTTGTAAGAGTCAAAAATCCCTATACATATCCTTACAGAGGTTCCATTGCTACAACTACAGACGTTCATACCGGCAAAGGACTTGACGGTATCGTTCAAGGTCATTATCAAGGCGATTGGTCTTCAATGGTACCCTCAAAGCACAACTCATTGGTTAGAATGCTTGTGTGTATGAAAGGCTTTTGTTTGGATTGTATAAATAGTTTGGATATTGGTCCCGATGGCAGACAAAATGTTATTGATTATTTAAAAAGACACGGTACGGACGTTTCCACGCCTGAAAAGCTTAATGAGTGGATAAAAAATAATCCTCAGAAGTGCGGTAAAGAAGAAAACCGCGTGAAATATCGTTTCAATGAAGCCCAAGAATGCTATGCTCATGCTTATATGGATTTTATAACATTGAAAGAAATGGTTGCCAATCACAAAGGAACCTTGGAGGATTTTTGCAAGCAACATGACCTTGATGGCGAATGGTTTAACAATGATATATTCGAGTGTTATTTTGGCACGATTTCTGCCTCGGTTTTCCAAAACAAAAACGGTTCGCTTGGTGTTAATGATAATAATATCTATGTGTGGGATGACAAACACGAGCGTTTGGTAGAAGATGACGTTACTTTGCGCTATATAAAAGAAACCTGTGCAGAGATTGGATTTGATATTAAAGAGCTTGAATCCAAATCAAAAAGTAAGGTGGGTTTGGATGAAAGAATTGCGAATGCGGCGTCAAAAGTATCAAAAAACAAAGAAACAAACGTTTTAAACAAACAAGAAAATATGCATACAAAGTGATATGTAAACTTGTTTACAAGTTGATAAAATGATTTATTGATATGTTTTTAAATAAATAAAATGATATTGTGAGGTTATTGATATGGAAATTTGTATTTATCAGATTGATGGAGATAAAGATATTCATAGAGTTAAGTTTGCCACGTTTGAGTCTATGAAAAAATATTCCGGCTTAGAACAGCCCGACGCATCAATATATGAAAAGGTTTATGAAGGTGACGTAGAGTGCACGGATCTGGAGGAGGTATATGAGAAATTTAATCTTAATCATCCACCTGAATTCAGAGGCCACTCTTTGTCAAAATCGGATATTGTTGAGGTTATAAGTGCACCTAAGATCGTAGGGAAGATAGAATATACCCAAACCAATTTGAGTTCTGTATATACTGATTTTCTTGAATATACTCTTGAACAAGAACGTCTTCGCGATGCGGACATCGATTTTGAGGCTCACGATTATACAGGACTGGAGGTTTATACTGTTGACCCCGGCTTTCATTATTGCGATATGATCGGTTTTAAAAAGGTAGAGTTTGATCCTTCTCTTGTGAAGCAAAACACGGATCTGCTTCAGGTTGTTTTGTGTGAACCCCAAGAAAAAGCGAGAATTGTTAAAATCGGTCCTTCTCTTAGGAACATGCAATGCGCGGTTAGAGGCGAAATAGATGTAATTATGCCCTTTGCAGACAACGCTTGTATTATTATCAATCGAAACGGGAAACTTGATGAGTTGCCACTTAATAGAGCTCTGTACGGCAAGGGTGGTAAAACGCTTTTAGATGTTATTGCCGGAAATTTCTTTATTTGCGGAACAAAAGGGGAAGAATTTACGAGCCTTTCGGCACAACAGCTTGAATATTATAAGCAAATGTTTGATGCTCCTGAACACATTGATATTGATCCAAATAACAGAATAAAGGTTTTTACATCTTTATCGGATATGATCAAGTACGCTGAAAACATTAGCAAGAACAAGAATATTGAACTCGCAAAAGAAAATATTGATAAAGATAAAATTACATTTTGGATGAGTTCAGCTTTCTTGAATAAACCCGTATCTATGTTCGATAGCAGATTCGTTAAACACGAAGGCTTTGCTTGTTTTGTTGCTACTGCGATTTTAAAAAACGAAGATATCCGTGATTATAATCCTGCGGGAAAACGGCCTGTCGATATAATAAATGAGTTATCTTTAAAAGATGCTAAAAAAGAGTTTAAA
>JBGVFW010000131.1:0-12375 GCA_045121315.1 Eubacteriales bacterium | reverse complement strand
GGAAGCGACGGCAAGGTCGGAAATGAAATCGTCTGCGGTGTCGCCCGAGCGGTGGGAGATTATCGTTCTGTATCCTGCCTTTTTCGCGGAACGGATGGCGGCAAACGTTTCGGAAAGTGTTCCCGTTTGGTTGGGCTTGATGAGCACGGCGTTTGCGTAACCCTCTTTTGCCCCTACGTCAACTCTGTGCGCGTCTGTTACGAAAAGGTCGTCGCCGACCAATGCAACGCGCTTTCCGAGTACGGCGGTTATTTTTTTCCATGCTTCTATATCTTCTTGGCCCACGGGATCCTCAATGGACACGATAGGGTATTTTTCCGTCCACAGCGCGAACTTTTCGATAAGGTCGTCAGAAGAAAGCTCTTCGCCTTTTTTTGGCAGGATATATTTGCCGTCTTTTGCCCATTCGCTCGCTGCAACGTCGAGGGCAATTTTTATTTTATCGCCGTATCCTGCGGCGTTTATCGCTTCGCAGAGGTATTTTATCGCGTCCTCGTCGCTCGCAAGGTCGGGCGCAAAGCCACCCTCATCGCCAACGCCTGTGGAAAGCCCCGATTTTTTAAGCGAGGTACGAAGGCTCGCGTAGACCTCCGCGCACATACGCACGCCTTCACGATAGCTTGAAGAGTCGGTGGGAACGAGCATAAATTCCTGTATGTCAATGTTGTTCGCCGCGTGTGCGCCGCCGTTGAGCACGTTCATCATCGGTGTGGGCATATATCTGCCAAATATGCCGCCGAGGTAGCGGTAGAGCGGCAGGTCGTACGCCGCGGCTGTTGCGCGCGCGCAGGAAAGGGAAACGGCAAGCAGCGCGTTCGCACCGAAATTTGTTTTGTTAGCAAAGCCGTCCGCGCGCAAAAGCATTCCGTCCAGCATTTTTTGATTCGAGGCATCCGCGCCGTTTATATTTTTGAAAAGCTCGCGCTCGATACGGCGGCACACGTTGTCTACACCGCGCCCACCGTATCGCGTACCGCCGTCGCGCTTTTCATGCGCTTCGTTTTTTCCACGTGAAGCGCCGCTGGGTACGCTCGCCGTACCCTCCGCGCCGCAGGCGAGTATTGTTTTGCAGAATATCGTGGGATTGCCGCGGGAATCCAAAATTTCCGTGGCGCTTATCTTTGCTATTTCAGTTCCAAGCATAAAAATCTCCTAAGAATAATAAATTTTTAATGATTATTGTCTGTATTTTCCTAAAATAATCAGCAATTTTCCCATATTTGCGCGCCCAGCCGAGGAATAATTTAAAAAGTATTGATTTTTTGCCCAAAATGGTTTATAATATACAATGAAAATATACAATACAGATATTGCGACCATATAAAAACAGCCCAAATTGAATTAAAAACACAGAAATTTTTGCATATTTTTTTATCCAACATAAGAGCGACAGAAACATTTTCCTCATTGGCAACAACTTAAGTTTGAATATTAGGAGATTTTTTATGAAAAAATTCAAAAGATTTACCGCGCTTTTTTGGGTTGTGCTCTATCTTTTGGCTGCGACTTCTTGCCAAGCGTCAGATAAAGTTTTGCAGAAGATAAACAATTATCTCACAGACGAATACCCCGGCAAGACATTTGAGGTTATGAGCTATACGCAGAAAAACGAAACCAGCGGCAGATATGAAGTAAATGCCGTCTGCCTTGACGACAACATCGAATTTGAAATTTATATCTATTCTACAATCTACGCTTCCGACAGCTACTCTGTTCTCAGAGCGAACGAACAGATGGAGAAAGCTATCAGAGCGGAGCTTGACAGCTTTTATAAAAATTTGTCTGGCAATTTGAAGACGATCCAATGGCTCGATGTTTATGAGGATGGTGCACAGGGTTACAGCTTCCGCTACGTTGACAGCAAAAAAGATTACACTCTTGCGAACCTCAACAACACGGAAATTTATAAGATCGAATTTGCAGACGGCCTTACTATTTCTGAAGTCGGCGGTTCCATATACGATTTTATGAACGATTTTTACAGCTATACACCTTACGTTGTCGGAGCTACGACTTTTGTTTATACACTCAACGAAATAACTTACGAATTTACGACGGACGCTCAGTCCATACACGAAATGGGAAAGACGGGTGTTGTAAATATTCTTCTTTCCAACACAGTGACAAGTGCCGAAAAGAACAACAAGATGATAACATCTCACGTTGAATTTTCTTATTTTTCGGAAAGCGCTGTGCCTAACCCCAACGCCGCAGTTGTAGGATAACAGAATTTTATTTACCGAGGCGATTTGCCTCGGTAAAATTTTTAAAAAAGGTGAAAAGAAATGTTTGCAAACTATCACACACACACACCCAGATGTAAACACGCTAAGGGAACGGAACGAGAATATGTTGAAGCTGCGATAAAAGCAGGATATCACGTTCTCGGCTTTGCCGACCACGGCACATACCTCATAGATAATTTCGGCTATTCTTTCCGTATGCGCCCCGAAGAGGTTGGCGGCTATATCGAAACGCTTAAAGCTCTGCGCGAAGAATATAAAAACGACATAAAAATTCACATCGGCTTTGAACTTGAATATTATCCCACGTATTTTGACAGAACTATCGAATTTTTGAAGCAGTTTGATTATGAATATCTTATACTCGGTCAGCACCATATCGACGACGGTTTGGAGCGTTCCCACGTTATGAAGCCGGGCAACGGCGACGATGTGCTCGAAAAATACGTTGACCTTGTTATCGCCGGTATCAAAACCGGCAGATTTTCATACGTTGCCCACCCTGACGTTTTGAACTATTGCGGCGGCGACGACGCTTTCTATAAAGCGCAGATGACAAGACTCTGCCGTGCAGCTAAAGAGGCGGGCGTACCGCTTGAGCTCAACTGTCTCGGTGTGCGCGAAGGCAGATGCTATCCAACGGAAAAATTCTGGAAAATAGCAGGCGACATCGGCAATAGTGTTATCATCGGCGTTGACGCACACGAGCCCGAAGCGCTCCTCAACCGCGACGTTGTAAGACGCTGCGAGGAAATTTCCCGCAAATTCGATCTTTTCCCTCTGAGAGAATTGAAGTTTAAAAATCCCAGATTTTAAATAAAAACCCGCTCGATTGAGCGGGTTTTGTAATGTAGCTGCAGCACTCAGCATTTATTCAGAGGTGTAATTTGCGTACGACCAATCGACGAAAATACGCATTATAGAGTAGGCCGCACATTGTGCATCCGCTTTATGTGTTTCAAAATCCTTATCGCGATTTTTCTTTTTCCCTTAATTTTCTGCGTTTCCGTGCGAGATGGCGTTCAAATTCGCCGCTTTCAATGAATTTGGCGATAACGTATTGGTCGAAAACGGGAACGGTACAAGAAAGAAAGCCTATTTTTTCCTCGTAAAGCGGCAAAAATCTTTCGGGCAATACCATGTACCCAAGGCGCATGGACGGCGCAAGGCTTTTTGAAAACGTGTTGATGTAAATAACGTCTTTGCCGCCGTCCATGGAGAATATCGTTTCCACAGGCTTTGTGCCGACGGAAAACTCGGAGGCGAAATCGTCCTCAACGATGATGCCCCCCGTGCGGTTTGCCCAAACGAGGTATTCGCGCCGTTTTGCTGCGTTTGCCGTAACGCCTGCGGGAACACTGTTGAACGGAGTTACGTGCAGAATGTCGGCTTTGGTTTTTTTCAGAGCTTCGCTTGCCACGCCGTAGCCGTCGAGCGGGAGCTTTTCGTAGCGCGCGCCGTATACTTCGTACACGGCGGCTATTTTTTCATATGACGGGTCCTCTATGCCGAAGAGTTTATCTCTGCCGAATATGTGAACTATCATGCCGTAGAGGTTTTCCGCACCCGAACCGATGATTATGCGTTCCGCAGAAACCTCCATGCCGCGGTAGCGGAATAGATATCCCGATATCGCTTCTCGAAGTGCAAAAAGACCGCCTGTGGGCGCTTTGACGAGGAGTTTTTTATCGTATGTGTTAATGACATTTTTCATAATCTTAGAGAGAGCAGAGAATGAAAAATCGATATCCTGCACGTTCTCTTCCACCATCATATGAGAAATGGGCATGGTTTGCTCGCGGCGCGGCGACGGTGCGTCTATATCGCAGACAAAATATCCACTTCTCTGCGTGGAATAGATGTATCCCTCGTCGGCAAGCGCGGCGTATGCGTTTTCTACGGTGATGACGCTCACGCCCAAGTGGTCCGCAAGCGTGCGCTTGGATGGAAGCTTTTCACCGCTTTTTATTTTGCCTGCGACGATATCTTTTTTTATTTCGCTGTAAAGGTAAAGATAGCGGGGCATATCACCCCTTTTTTCTAAATTATATGTAAACATCTGACTATATAAAATTTTCCTTATTTGGTGATTTTAATGGCTTCAAAAAAAGTATATTATATAACCATCAATTTGTCAAGGAGATGATTTATATGGAAATTGAAACAAAGAGAAAAACTGTTTATTCGGTTAAATGGCTTACGCTTACGGCTATGCTCATGGCGCTCAATGTAGCTTTTAGCTCTTTCGGCGTACCTGTTCCGGGCGGTCATTTTTACCTTAATGATATCGTGGTGTTCACTGCGGCAATATTGCTTGACCCTGTGGCGGCTGTTATGGTCGGCGGCATAGGCTCGTTTTTGGGAGATTTCTTCTTCTATCCCACTCCGATGTTCGTAACGCTCGTTGTTCGTACGGTTCAGGCGCTTGCAACTTCGATAATTGTTCGCCATACTTTCAAAAATAAAAAGCTCCCTGCGGCGATAATTGGCGTCGCTGTTGGTTCTTTGATAATGATTGTAGGCTATTCCTTTGGACGCGCATTCATATACAGCACGCCCGAATATGCCGTTTTGAAACTTCCGTATCAGATTTTGCAAGCCGTGATCGGCGCTGTCCTTTCAGTTTTGCTTTGCTTTAAGCTTGGTATCGGTAAGGCATACAGAAAAATGATGAAAAAATAAAAAGCGTTCAAACGCGTCAACCCCTTTTCTCAATGCGGTTCGGTCAGTTTAAACACATATATCGCCATCGTTAGCGTAGGCAAAAACTTGCTATTTAGTGCAATTCAAATCTTACGATTTGAAGGCAAATCACGCCACGGATCTGACAGCCATTTAAGGCTGTCATTCACTGCCTCGGTGCCGCTACGCTAAGAAAGGTACGCTTTTTCGAACAAGGAATTGCGCGCTAATTGCGCGCAATTCCTATATTATAAAAACAAAAACTTCTCCGAATTGTTCGGAGAAGTTTTTGTTGATGTTTGATTAGTTTCTGCCTCTATTGAGAATATCCATGATATCTTTCAAATAGTCGCTGGATACTTTAGCATCGTTGTCTTCATCGGATGTTGTCTGCTGAGCAGGCTGGGGTTCAGGCTTTTTTGCCGTTGCAGAGCCGCCGAAGTTCCATTTGTCGTTTTTAGCTGTTGTCGTTGCAGTTGCCTTTACGCCGCCGCCGATACCTGTAACAGTTTTGGGAGTTTCGTTAAAGCCTGTTGCGATAACAGTAACTTTGATAGTATCTTCGAGAGTGTTGTCGAACGTAGCACCCCAAATGATAGTTGCGTCGGGGTGAGCTTCCTGAGAGATCATAGCGGAAGCTGTTTCAACTTCGTCAAGGCTGATGTCAGGGCTTGCCGTGATGTTGATGATGATACCCGTTGCACCGGAGATGGAGGATTCAAGAAGAGGGCTGGAGATTGCGGCTTTAGCTGCAACTTCTGCTTTATCTCTGCCTGTGCCTGTGCCAACGCCCATGTGAGCGTAGCCTGCGTTTCTCATAACGGAAGAAACGTCTGCAAAGTCAAGGTTGACAATACCGGGGATGTTGATAAGGTCGGAAATACTCTGAACGCCGTGACGGAGAACATCGTCCGCATATTCGAAAGCGTTAGCGAGAGTAATTCTGTTTTCGGAGATCTGGCGGAGTCTTTCGTTGGGGATAACAACGAGAGAGTCAACATAGTCGCGGAGCTGAACGATACCTGCTTCAGCCTGGAGCATACGTTTTCTGCCTTCGAAAGCGAAGGGTTTTGTTACGATACCGATCGTAAGGATACCCATTTCTTTTGCAATCTTAGCAACAACGGGAGCCGCGCCTGTGCCTGTGCCGCCGCCCATACCTGTTGCAATGAATACCATGTCTGCACCACGAACAACGTTTGCGATGTCTTCCATGCTTTCTTCTGCTGCCTGTTCGCCAACGGAGGGATCGCTGCCCGCGCCGTGGCCTTTTGTGATTTTATCGCCGATCGCGATTTTTGTGGGAGCGCTGGATTTAAGAAGAACCTGCTTGTCGCAGTTTACTGCGATGAACTCAACGCCCTGAACACCGGATTCTATCATGCGGTTAACAGCATTACCGCCGCCGCCGCCGACACCGATGACTTTGATATTTACACCACTGTCAAAGTTTGAATCAAATTCGAAACCCATTTTATGTAACCTCCTGAATTTTACACAGATAAAAAAATACAAACTATAACATTATTATAATAATATAATAATATAAAAAACGATTACTTGCAAGATGTTTTTGAAAATTTCTTTGATAAAAAGGAAAAAAATCGTCAAAAACTAAAAATTTTGCCCCATTTACGGGTAATTTATGCTAAAAAATCCCTTATTTCTTTACGATATGGCACCTGTGGCTTCAAAAGACGTTTCTCCCGTCACGCTGGCGTGGATAATGCCCTTTGCGGTCGAATAGCCGTTCAGGGGATTTTCGAGTTCTTCTATCGTATCGATAACGAGCGAGAGCTTGTCCGCAAAGTTTTTAGGGGAGCCGAAACGTATTTCGTATTTGTTATTGTACGTTACTGCGATATTGAACCTTTCAGAAAAATCTGCGTGCGTTATTACGCCCGAAAGGGATGACTCTGCAAGCATGGAAAGAAGCTCTATACATTCTTTGCCGTCCTCCTCCGCTTCCTCTGTGAAGACGAGCGTTTTGCCAAGTTCTGATTTCTCCACATCGGGAAGCTTTATGGGAGCGACGGATAGGGAAAGCAGCTCTGCCTCGCTTTCACATTCTGCGAGCACGCGAAGCGTTTCGGAAAGGATGATGTATTTTCCGTTGTACGATATGTAGAAGCGCGGAGCATCTTCTGTAATATCGATACGCAGCGTCGTCGCGCTTTCGCGCGTGATATGCACGTTGCATATATATGGGTTTGAGGCCATTATTCGCTCCGCCATTTCCTCTTTGTCGATGGCGTAGCTGTGCATACCGAGTTTGATCTCCGTGGCTTCCATGACGCTTTCTTTGTTTGAATAAACGCAGTTTTCTATGTTCACGGCTCGTATGCGGTAAACTAACAGAAATACAAGCACCGTGACTGCTGTGGCAACGACGAAAAAAGCGGTTATTGCAAAGTGTGTAAACTTCGTTTTCCACAGAATGTGAGCAGATGAATCATTCATTCTTTTTCGTCCTCTCGCTTGATGAGTTTAAGAAGCTCGCGGCTCATAAGCTCCTGCATATCCTTGAAGATGGTTTCCGAAGCTCCGCTGATGGCAAATTTTTTTATGTTTTCGTGCATCTTTTTTGCGGTGTCTTTACCGAAGCGAATGTCTTCAATACGCCTAGCAAGAGCTTCCGCACAGAGGTCTTTCTCCTCTATGAGCATTGCTGCGTCCGCGTCGGCAAGAACCTTTGCGTTTTTGTACTGATGGTTTTCCGCGACGTAAGGAGATGGAATGAATATGCACGCCTTTTCGCCGAGGGCCATTTCAGAGATCGTCATTGCGCCCGCGCGGCAGATAACGACATCCGCCGCCGCTTCCCACATGGGCATATCGTAAATATAATCGAAAATACGAACATTCGGAAGCTTTGCTGCACCGTTTGCCTGCGCTTTTTCAAGGAATGTTTCATGTCCGGCTTTTCCCGTTGCGTGGACGAAGAAAATATCGGGGTGGGACGGCGCGTATTTACCGAGAAAGTCTATAACGTGTTCGTTTATGGGCGCGGCGCCGCGGCTTCCGCCAAAGGAGAGCACAATGTATTTTGCGCTTTCGGGTATGCCGAGCGCCTTTCTTACGGAAGCGTCCGCTTTCACGATGTTTTCGGAAACGAGAGGGTTGCCCACGCGCAAAACTTTTTTGCGGCATTTAAGCTGCTTTTCCACGTCGGGAAAGTTTGTGTATATTCTGTCTACGTGTTTTTCCACCGCTTTCACCGCAACTCCGGGAATGGAGTTGGATTCGTGGACTGCACAAGGTATGCCCGCCTTTGCCGCTGCCACGATAGGCGGATAGCATTGGTAGCCGCCCGTGCCGATGACAAAATCCGGCTTGAAGCTTTCGATAAGCTTTTTCGCTTTTTTGCGGGAAGCAAGCAGGTAATACGCCGTTTTTATGTTGGCAAAGGGATTTTTACGGTTGATGCCGTACATATCTATGTGGGTGATGTTGTATTCCGCTTTTTTCACGATGTCGTTTTCTATCCCGCGGGAGGAGCCGACAAAGAGAACCTGCGCTTGAGGGTTGTGAGCGCGTATTGTATTTGCAATGGCAATGGCGGGGTATATATGACCGCCTGTGCCGCCGCAGGCGAGAATTACTTTCATTTTTGATTAGACCTTTCGAATATCAGATTTTATCTTGCGAGGAATAACGCGAAACGGAGAGGACTATACCCATTTCCGCAAGCTGCATTATAAGCGCCGTGCCGCCGTAGCTGAAAAACGGGAGTGCGATACCCGTTGTGGGTATCATCGTTGTTACAACGGCTATATTGAGCAGGGCCTGTATTCCCGTTTTGGCAACAAGACCCGTTACAAGCAGGGAAGAGAACGTGTCTGGCGCGCGTTTTGCTATGGCAAGACCGCGCCAAACGAGAGCGATAAAGAGAGCGATGACCGCCGCGCCGCCGATAAGACCCAGCTCTTCGCAAACGACGGCGAAAATAAAGTCATTCTGCGGTTCGGGGAGCCAGCATTGTTTTTGGTAGCTGTTGCCAAGACCCACGCCGAAAATACCGCCCGAGCCGATGGCGAGCAAGCTTTGGTAAGGCTGCCAGCCGCCGTCCTGCAAAACGGTTTCCGGGTGGAGCCAAGCTTGAACGCGCGCACTTGCGTAATTGGTGAAGAAAATTATCGCGCAGACGGCGGAAGCGCCCGCAGCGCATATCCCTGCGAGCCATTTTTCGCTCGCACCCGAAACGAGTATTTGAACTGCGCCGATAAGAAAAATAATTACCGTGCCGGAGATATGCCTTTGAATTATCGTTGCGAAGCACGCGGCAAGGAGAATGCATCCCGGAAAGAAAATTCCGTATTTGAATTTTTTTGTTTTATTGATAACCTGTGAAAAATATAGAGCAAGAATGAGAACTATTGAGAACTTGAGAATATCGGACGGCTGGAAAGAGATGACCTTGAGGTCTATCCAGCGCGTGGCACCCTTTTCGCTTTTGCCTATGACGGGCAGGAAAACGCAGAACATAAGCAAAAAGCTTGCCCCGAAGATCATAGGGGCGAAGTTGCGCAGAATACTGTAATCTATGTAAGAAAAGATTATCATAACGATAACGCCCATTACTGCGTACATCGTTTGCCTTTTTACGAAGAACATACTGTTGCCGAAGTTGCTTTCCGCGAAGAAATAACTGGAAGAAAAGACCATGACCGTGCCGAAACAGAGGAGCATCATTACGATTATAAGGAACGTGGAATCCACGCCTCCGCGCACGCGATATACCGTGTCCAACGGAGTTTTCGGACGAAATTTTTTGAAAAGATCGAATTTCTCTTTTGTCTTTTGTTCTTTTTTCTGATTTTGCTGAGGCTTTGCCACTTGTTTTTTGTGCGTGGAAGTTTTCTGCCCGGTCGCTTTTGGCGCGGCGGAAGGCGCAATCTTCCCGCTTGAAGATGAAGATGCACGAACCCTTTTTGCGTCTTCTGTATTCTTTTGTTGTTGCGGTGTCAATTAAAACGCCCTCCTTGTTATTTTTTGTTTTTATCCTCAAATTTATTTGAAAATATAACTTACAACGCACATAACCACTGTTACGAGCGTAAAAACTGCGACGATAGTGTTTTCGGACCAACCGCATTTTTCAAAATGGTGGTGTATGGGAGACATTTTGAAGAGTCTTTTGCCGTGCGTTATCTTGAAGTAAGAAACTTGAAGCATTACGGAAGCGGCTTCTATGATATAGATAAGTCCCGCGGAAATAATGATAAGCGGGTTATTGAGCAGAAAAGCCATCGCGCACACAGCGCCGCCGAGATAAAGCGAGCCTGTGTCGCCCATGAATATTTTCGCGGGGTGAAAATTGTAAACGAGAAAGCCGAAGCATCCGCCGAATACAGCACCTGCAAGGTAGAACGCCCCCTCACAGTTTATGGAGATGGCGTATACCGCGAAGAACGCGGCAACGACCGCCGTTATGCTTGAAGCAAGACCGTCCACGCCGTCTGTGAGATTTACGCTGTTCATTACGCCGACGATGAGCACGGCTGCGATGATGTAATAAAATCTGCCTATCTCGACCGTTGCACCGACAAAAGGAATGTAGAGAGAAGTGTTAAGCCCGCCCCATTTGCCCATTGCGAAAAGATAAAGGCAAGCCACGATGACTTGGAGCATAAATTTTTCTATGGGGCGCAGACCTTCGTTCTGCTTTTTAAATATTTTTATCGCGTCGTCTGCAAAGCCGATACCGCCGCAGCAAAGCGCGAATATCACGGAAAAGATAAAACTCAGACCTTCTACGGAAGCTCCCGTTCTGACGATAGCGTAAACTATCATCGTGAGTGTGATGGGAATTATAAAGAAAATGCCGCCCATCATAGGAGTGCCTTCCTTGGATTTGTGCCAACGAGGACCTATTTCACGTATTTTCTGACCTATTTTGAGGCTTTTCAGTACGGGAATAAGTAAGCGTCCGAGCGCCGCCGTGCCGATAAAGCACACGACGACAGCGATAAAAAAGTAAACTATCATTGTATATCTCCGTTAAATTTCTCTTGATATTCTTTCAAGCCTAAGCGCGCGGCTGGCTTTAAACAGGATCACGTCGCCTTTTTTCATGACATTTTTTAGCTTTTCCACAGCGCGGTGTATATCTTCTGTATCCTCTATGGAGATGATGCTTTCGCACGTCAGCCCCGCGCTCAGCGCGCCGCGAGCTATCTCGCTTGCGTTTTTGCCGAAAGTGAAGAGGATATCCACTCCCACTTTCGCGGCGTACTCGCCAACGGAAAAGTGCATCTTCGCGCTGTCCAAGCCGAGCTCGCGCATTTCGCCGAGAAAAGCTATTTTGCGCGCGCTTCCTGCGAGGTGGCGCAGAGTGTCGAGCGAGGCGCGCATGGATTCGGGGCTCGCGTTATAGCAATCCTCGATTATTTTGACACCGCCACGCTCCGTAACGCCGCCGCGCATCGCGCACTGCGCAAAGTTCATAAGTCCGTGTCTTATCTCATCTTCGTCCATGCCAGTAAGAGTGCCTACGGCGATGGCATAGAGCGCGTTATATACGTTGTGTCTGCCGACCGTAGGAATAGTCACGTTTGTAATAACTTTTCCGAAAGCCGTGCAGTCAAATGAGAGCGTCTGCGCCGCTTCCTTTATATTATACGCGAAAAACTCGCAATTTTTGTCGATTAAGGAAACATAAATGTTATTTGTTTTTAATTTTTTTAAATTTTTTAAAAGCGGCTCATCGCCGTTCATAATAAGCGGAGCACCATTTGTCATTCCTTCCGTTATTTCGAGCTTTGCAAGGGCGATGTTTTCACGCGTGCCGAGGTTTTCAAGGTGTGAAGAGCCGATGTTTGTGATAACGCCGATATCGGGGACGGCGATATTCGTAAGGCGGGAAATTTCCCCCCTTGCACTCATGCCCATTTCAAGCGCGAGCGCGTTTTGCGGCGGCGCAAAAGAGAGAAGCGTGAGCGGCAGACCTATTTCGTTGTTGAAGTTCCCTGCGGTCTTTGCCGTGTTGTATTTTTCTGAGAGCACCGCGGCGATAAATTCCTTCGTCGTGGTCTTTCCCACGGAGCCCGTGATGCCGACTGTGACGGAGGGGAAAAGCGCGTAATAATTTTTTGCGAGCGCGCCGAGAGCTTTTTTCGTGTCGCTCACGATGATCTGCGGCACGCTCCCTTCGATCTCACGCGAAACCACGGCGCAGACAGCACCCGCCTCCACCGTTGCGGCGGCAAAGCTGTGACCGTCAAATTTTTCACCGACGAGCGCGAAGAAAAGCCCGCCCGCGCAGATTTTGCGCGAATCTGTGCAAACACCGAAAAAGCGTGTATTTTCATCTGCGCAGATGAGCGTACCGTCCATGAAACGCGCGGCTTCCGCAAGAGTCATGCCGCTTTCTTTTAAGCCGAGATACATTTTTTAAAACCTGTTTCTTTCTGTGAAATTTGCGACGATATCTTTTTCGGAAAAATAATGT
>JBGVFW010000130.1:0-1869 GCA_045121315.1 Eubacteriales bacterium | reverse complement strand
TTGACAAAGAAGCTTTCTCCGACACATAATGTGTGTTATATTTTTTTGCTCTTGGTTATAAAATAAACTGAAATAGCAAATGCGGCTGCACAGAGAACAGCAACGGCGGTGATCGCAAAAAAATTGTGAAGGTGATGGGGATGACGCAGCGTCCGGCGAGGGAGATTTAAAAATAAATATTACAGAGATGGTAAGCGCGATAAGAGCAATGGCGAGTGTCTCTATGGAAACAATAAAAATACGGCGTGATGTTTTTTTAGTGCCGCTTATATTCGGAGTGTATTCTTCGACGCGCAGATAGTTCATGCTTATTTCGAAAAGGCGGCATATTTGCTCGGCTTTCGTTATATCGATTTTTACGTTGTCGTTTTCCAAATTTGAAATGGTTTGTCGAGAAACATCTAACTTTTCCGCAAGTTCGTCTTGCGAAAGTCCCTGCTTTTCTCGCAAGGTTTGAAGTTTTTGACCAAGTGTCATATTCTTATCCTTTATTTTTTCTTATTTGTTATAAAATGCGTGATGAGCCATACCGCTCCGATGATGAATATTACAAAGGAGTAGGGAATTATGTAGATAAATGCAGTTTCCGGCGGAAAGCTCGTTGAAACGTTGTTATTGAGAGAGATGTAAGAAACTGTTATATTGAGGGAGCAGAGAATGACTGTAAGCATCATGAGAGATGGAAAGATACGATTTAGATTTTTCTTCATAATATTATATAACCTTTCTTTTTCTTTATTGTAGCTTTATTGTAGCAAAAAAGCGGAGAAAAGACAATATAAGATGTTTTGCAATTAAGTAAAGATATTTGACGGTGAGAGAGGATTGGTCTAACTGAAAAAACGACGTGTATTAACACGTCGCTTTTTGGCCCGCCCTGTGGGATTCGAACCCGCAACCGTCAGAATCGGAATCTGATACTCTATCCGATTGAGCTAAAGGCGGAGATGGCAATGCCGAGGGGCATTGCGGTGATATCTTAATATATTTGATATAATATTTGATGGTGCAGGCTCACTGTTCCATAGCTTCTTTAACTGCTATAGCGAGCTGATCGGGGCAGGAGGTGCCCCTGCCGCGGCAATCTGTGCCGGCAAGACGTTTAACAAGCTCATCGGCTTTCATGCCTTCGGCGAGAGCCGCAAGACCCTGCGTGTTGCCGTGGCAGCCACCTTCAAAGCGAACGTTTTTAACTATATCGCCGTCAAGCTCGAAAGTTATTTTTCTGGAACAAACGCCCTTTGTTGCGTATGTGAACTGTTTGGACATATAAAATACCTCTTGACTTTTTGAGATTTTGTGCTGTAATCTACTTTCGTTGTGAAAATGAATACGCGATCTTTATGCGCGTTTTTGCATGAAACTATTATACCATAATTTTCTTATAATAAAAGCCTTTTTTACTGACAAAAAGCAATTTTGTACATAATTCACAATAAAAAAGGAGAAAAATCTTAAATTTTTTACATATTTTTTTAAAAAAACTCTTGCGTTTTTCTTGGAAATGTAGTATTATATTTATGCTTGATGTGCGATGACGCGGGAGGTTGCTGCGAAAGCAGGTTATTTCCGCTGAGTATGTCCGAAACAATTCGGGCGATAAAACATTTCAGAACACTTGCGAAACTTCCGGATATTGCACCGCGTGCGGTTGTCAATCCGATAAAGGAAGAAGCGTATTTACCACCGGTACCCACTTAGGAAATAAATCCCCTTGGCTATCCGGTTTTTAATATGGCTGTGGTGGAAACGCCCGGCTGAGTGTTACGAAGTTTTCTTCGGTCGCCGCAACAAAAATCTAACAGGAGGCAAAATCAAGTGGCAACAAGTGAAAAAATCAGAATCAAACTGAAAAGCTATGACAGCGCT
>JBGVFW010000129.1:0-4657 GCA_045121315.1 Eubacteriales bacterium | reverse complement strand
ATCTCCCGAAAATGCCACTTTTTGAATCGAAACAATGCAAAAAACGCTGATTTTGCAGTGGATTTTGAAGGGAATCGAAAGCAAAAAATGCCCTTTCGGGCATTTTTACCTTAAATTTTATTTTGAAAACAATTCAACAAGCCTTTTTGCCGCTTCCTTTGTATCTTCCGGAGAACCGAAGGTGGAAAAACGGAAATAGCCTTCGCCGCAAGAGCCGAATCCCTCGCCGGGAGTACCGACAACTTGAATTTCGTTAAGAATATAATCGAAAAATTCCCAACTTCCCATATTATTGGGGCATTTGAGCCAAATATATGGTGCGTTTTTACCGCCGCAATACCAAATGCCGAGCTTATCTAGCGCCTCCATAATGAAAACCGCGTTCTGCTTGTAGACGGCAATATTTTTGTGAATTTGCTCTTGACCTTCGGTGGTGAATACAGCAGAAGCTCCCTTTTGAATGATATAAGAAACCCCGTTCGTTTTTGTCGTGCGGTTGCGCACCCACATATCGTGCAGATTCATGCCGCCGCGAACCAGTCCGCTCGGAATTACCGTATAGCCGAGGCGAGTACCTGTAAAGCCTGCCGTTTTGGAAAGAGAGCATATCTCAATAGCGCAGTCGCGCGCGCCTTCGATCTCAAAAATGCTGTGCGGCAAAGATTCTTCCTCTATGAACGCTTCATACGCCGCATCAAAAAGGATGATCGCGTCCGTTTTATTTGCATAGTCTACCCATTCGCGCAGTTTTTCACGTGTAAATACTGCGCCTGTGGGATTGTTAGGCGAGCAGATGTATATAATATCCGCTTTTTTACCTACGGGTATCTCACTCGGCATAGGCAAAAAACCGTTTTCTTTGCCGGAAGCCAAGTGAATTATTTCGTTTCCAATCATGATATTTGCATCTACGTACGCAGGGTAAGCAGGTTCCATTATCATAACGGTCTTATCTCTACCGAAAAGGTCGAGTATATCTCCAAGCTCATCGCTCGCTCCGCTGGAAACAAACGCTTCGTCTGCAGAAATATTAACTCCCCTTTTCGTGTAATAATCGGCTATCGTTTTGCGAAGCTCCGGTGCGCCACATTCGGGCATATAGCCGTGGAAATTTTCCTTTTTCGCCTGGTCGTCTACCGCTTCATGGAGTGATTTTATAACAGCGTCGCAGAGTGGAAGCGAAACGTCGCCTATACCCATGCGGTAAAGGTGTGCGCCTTCGTGCGTCTCAAGATACTCTTTCGTTTTCATTCCTATATTATAAAATAAGTAGGAATCTTTTAAATTTTTATAATTCGTGTTCGGAATCATTTTTCATCTACCTCACATTCACATACGGTTTTCGCAGGACCCGTCATCATTACCGTATTGTCGTCGAGAACTTTTATCTGCAGGTCTCCTCCATCGAGCTTAACCGTGATGTCCTCGCCCTTGTAGCAATAACCTCTCGCCACGGCCGCCGCCGCGGAAGCGCAGGCTCCCGTGCCGCAAGCCATGGTAATACCGCTGCCACGTTCCCAAACTCTCATACGGAGCGTGCGTGCGTCGATGACCTGAACGAATTCAACGTTTACGCCGTCCTTAAAAAACTCATGCTTTTCAAGCGACGCGCCGAGAGTTGTCAGCGGGGCGTTTTGAGCGTCCGTTACGAAAACGACAGCGTGCGGGTTCCCGACGGAAACAGGCGTACAAGTTACGTTTTCGCCGTTTACGGCGAGAGTGACAGGCTCTTCCACAGTAGTTTTCCCCATATTTACCGTTGCATACGCCACTTCACCGCAAATCGTTTGCAAGTCCAGCGTGCGAATGCCCGAAAGGGTTTCCACGGTGAGGTGCTTTTTGTCCGTATAGCCTTTGTCGAAAACGTATTTGCCCACACAACGTATACCGTTTCCGCACATTTTTGCTTCGCTGCCGTCCGCATTGAAGATGCGCATTTTAAAATCAGCAACGGCGGAGGGAGAGATAAGGATAATACCGTCCGAGCCTATGCCGAAATGTCTGTCGGAAAGTTTTACGGAAATTGCTGCGGGGTCGGATACCTCGCCGTATATATAAAGATAATCATTGCCTAAGCCTTGCATTTTTGTCAAGTGCATATGAAAGCACCTCCTTATGAATTTATTGTTGAAACACCGATGGTGATCTCTTCAAGAACATCGAGAAGAACCTTTACTGTATCAAGAGAGGTAAACGTCGTAACATTGTTTTCGCTCGCGCAGCGGCGTATCTGTGCGCCGTCCTCGTAATGTACACCCGAAAGAATGGCGCGAGTGTTGATAACGTAGCTTACGTATCCTGCGCGAATAGAATCGAGTATTTCCGTGCTTCCCTCGCTTATCTTGCGGCGCACGCGTGTTTTGATACCGTGCGCCTTGAGAAAGTCGGCCGTACCTATGGTAGCTTCAATGTTAAAGCCCATGTCGTAGAAGCGGCGTACAAGTGGGAGTGCTTCTTCCTTATCCTCGTCTGCAAGCGTTACCATAACCGTACCGTAGTTTTGGAGTTTGATACCGGAAGCTATAAGTGCCTTGTACATAGCGCGGTGAAGTTTGTCGTCGTATCCTATCGCCTCACCGGTGGATTTCATCTCGGGAGAGAGATACGCGTCCATGCCGCTCAGCTTAGAGAAAGAGAACGCAGGTGCTTTAACGTAATGGCGTTTCTTTTCCTCGGGGTAAAGCACCGTTATTCCCTGCTCACGAAGACTAGTGCCAAGGCTCACGTGCGTTGCGATATCCGCAAGACTAAAGCCCGTAGCTTTGGAAAGGAACGGAACTGTGCGTGAAGAACGAGGGTTTACTTCTATAATAAATACGTTTTCGTCTTTATCAACAATAAACTGAATATTGAAAAGCCCTCTGATGCCTATACCAAGACCGAGTTTTTTAGCATATTCCAAAATGGTCTTTTTGACTTTATCGGAGATACTGAACGCAGGGTAAACTGAAATGGAGTCGCCCGAGTGGATACCTGTGCGTTCTACAAGTTCCATAATGCCCGGCACAAAAACATCCGTACCGTCGCAGATGGCGTCAACCTCAACTTCCTTGCCACAGATGTATTTATCTACGAGAACGGGTTTATCTTCGTCTATTTCAACCGCCGTTTTGAGGTAATGGCGAAGCTGCTCTTCTTTTGCCACTATCTGCATCGCTCTGCCGCCGAGGACGAAGCTGGGGCGAACAAGAACAGGATAACCTATCTGCTCTGCCGCGCGCACACCCGATTCGATGTTCGTGACAGCCATCCCCTTCGGCTGAGGAATATCAAGCTCATGAAGTAACTTTTCGAACGCTTTTCTGTTCTCCGCTTTTTCTATTGCGTCACAGTCCGTGCCTATTATCTTCACGCCGAGCGAAGCAAGCGGCTGTGCGAGATTTATAGCCGTCTGACCGCCGAGTGAGGCGATAACACCGATTGGGTTTTCGTGATGAATGATATTCATAACGTCCTCCACACATAGCGGTTCGAAATAGAGTTTATCGCTCGTGGTGTAGTCCGTGGAAACCGTTTCGGGGTTGTTGTTAATGATGATAGCCTCGTATCCTGCATCCTTTATCGTCTTTACCGCATGAACCGTAGAATAGTCAAATTCCACGCCCTGACCTATGCGGATAGGACCCGAACCGAGAACGATAATCTTCTTTTTGCCTGAAACAATTGATTCTTCCTCATCCTCATATGTGGAGTAAAAATATGGAACGTAGCTTTCGAATTCCGACGCGCACGTGTCTATCATCTTGTATATCGGGAAGATTCCGCACAGTTCGCGCAGTTTGAAAACTCTCTGCTCCGAAACCGTCCAAAGAACAGCGATCTCTTTATCAGAAAAGCCCATGCGTTTTGCATGGTAAAGTGCCTTTGCGTTAAACACCTCGTTTTTTATTCTCTTTTCCGCATCCGTTATATTACGTATTTTGCGCAGGAAGAAACGGTCTATCTTCGTTGCTTCGGCAATGGCGTCAACGAAATCTCCGCGGCGAAGAAGCTCCGCTATGGCGTAAATTCTATCGTCCGTGCCAATAGTGATATAGGAGAAAAGCTCTTCCGTCGTGCGTTCGTCGAATTTCGGCATATGAAGGTGATATACACCGATTTCAAGGGAGCGTACCGCCTTAAGAAGGCTTTCCTCGAAAGTTCTGCCCACGCTCATTACCTCACCCGTGGCTTTCATCTGTGTGCCAAGCTTTTGATTTGCGTCCGTGAATTTATCAAACGGGAAACGCGGCATTTTAGTTACCACATAGTCAAGAGCAGGTTCAAAAGATGCAGGCGTGTTGGCAAGCTTTATCTCGTCGAGCGTCATACCTACGCCTATCTTCGCGGAAACTCGCGCTATGGGATAGCCACTCGCCTTTGAAGCAAGAGCCGAAGAACGTGAAACACGTGGGTTTACTTCGATGAGATAATATTGAAACGAATTTGGGTCTAGCGCAAACTGTACATTGCATCCGCCTTCAATTTTAAGTTCGCGTATAATTTTTAGTGCGCTGTCGCGCAACATATGATATTCTTTGTTCGTAAGCGTCTGAGAGGGGCAAATGACAATGGAGTCGCCCGTGTGTATACCTACAGGGTCGAGGTTTTCCATGTTGCAGACGGTGATAGCCGTGTCGTTTTTATCTCTTATAACCTCGTATTCTATTTCTTTAAA
>JBGVFW010000128.1:0-3096 GCA_045121315.1 Eubacteriales bacterium | reverse complement strand
GTATGAATCATAGTTTGGGTATCCGTACAACAATTGTATCCTAGTTGTTCTGTCTTTTCGAGTTCGCTTTTCAGGAATATCTGAATATTGCATTGGTAATAATTCTACTTGTGCAGCTATAAGCCAAGCATTTTGCAACATACCCAAAAGGTGCTCATACATTTCATTGGCAATTTGCTTAATAGTGCCATTGAAAAAAATAGAATGTTTAATAATTTGAGTTGATAGAATTAAATAAACTGTATGTACTCTTGTTTTTATTTCAAATTCAAAAGAACGGTAAAGTATAGGTAAACAATTGTATATATAATCGCTTTCATTTGTAAGCACATTTTTTGCTTCATCCACTTCGCATAAGAGTATAGTTTCTATAGTTTTTAGGAGTTCAGCGGGTGAAAATGTGTTATTCCCGAAAACAGAGTATTCCAAAGAAAACAGATTTTGCGATACGCTTTCAAAAACAGAAGAGAATGAATTCAGCATATTGAATCTATCTATACAGTAATTAAAACAACGATAGTTTTCAATGATTGCTTCTTTTTCGGTCGAAAGCGATAAATGATTTAATGCTTTGTAAATCCAAACAGCTTGTAAAATGCCATAAAACAAATCCGCACTGGAAGAATCATTTATTTCAATGATATCTTTTCCAAAAGCCACATAAAAAGGGAGAGCTTCGCCAGAATACATATCAAGAGCCTTATTAAGAAGAGTGTCATCTACCTTCAACAGGGATAAAATAATGCCGATATCATCTATGGCTATTGGGTAAGATTTGATCAAGCTTGCAGAAATCGCTAAGTAATAAATAGTTTTTTCGTATGGCGAAAATTCTTCGGCAGAAAAAACAGTTGCATTTATAGTCTTGTCCATCTAACACCTGCTAATATTTGCTGAAAACGTAAAGTTGCTTTATTAATTCTAAAGATTTGTAACGAGCGATAAGAAAATACTTTGACCTACGGAGCCATTGTAGTGATTAGGTTTTGTGTATATCCCCTTTTTTGTAAAAGTATAAGTAGAAGAAAAGATAGCCAAATGCAGAGGGGAAGGATAATTCACCTTTGTTTCGCCGTGTATCGCCCTGTGTGCGATTTGTTGGGAAAAACAGGGTGAGTACCCGACAAAGAGCGTTCGCGCGGTGTCGGCGATTTTTGAGCACGTCTCATTTTTGCGGCAGTTAATCAAAGAGTACGCTGTTGATCGCGTTGTTTAGGATTTTCTCCGCGTCGTTTCCGGCAATGTCAAGCATTTCGGCTTTCACTAAATGCGTTTTCGGAATGCCGAAGAAGATTTTTGCGAGGCTCTCGATATAGCCGTAGCTGTAGGTCGCGTCGTAGGGACCGCCGGCGGTGGTGACGTAGTAGAGGTAATTCGCCTTGCATAAGCCGACCGGCAACCCATTTTCGTTATAAGCGGAGACGATACCTGTGACGTAGATGTTTTCAATATAGTTTTTCAGCGGCGCCGGAAAAGACAGATCCCAATACGGCGCGGCGATCACTATCGTATCTGCGTTTGCGAATTGCTTCGCGCAGTCAAACATCTTGTCGCTGAAATCTCCCCGCTCGATCAATTCTGTGCGGCGATTTAGTTTTTCCAAATCGAGCGGACGGAGGTTTTCTTCATAGAGCTTCAGCTCCGTATAGTCCTCTCCGAGCTTTTGCAAAACCACTTTCGCCAAACGATTCGTTCTCGATTCTTTTCTCACACAGCAGTTGATATACAGCGTCATATCTTACCTCCATTTCTCTGTGTTGTCATGCGGATAAACCGCTCCAAAACTATTCTGACTCTATTCTATCCGTAAGCAAATTATTTGTCAAGAGCAATTCGAGTATCTGACATTGACTTTCCTTGACTTTGTTTTTCGGATGTGTTATAATATAACCGAAAAGGAAACAGCAGAAGAAACCCTAAGGTAGTGAGGGGGCATAGAAGCACAACCGAGTCAGTTGTTAAACAGCCGTGAGCAGTCAGGATAGTCTTGACGACTCAGGGCTTTTCTTTTCGGAAAAATACGGAGGGTTCTTATATGTACAAAAGCTACGACGATCTGCCGCTGATGCTGTCGGTGCATGACGTGGCAGAGGTACTCGGGATTTCAAAATCGAGCGCTTATGTGTTGGCGAAGGAGAAAGGTTTTCCAACGCTGAAGATCGGCGCGAGAGTAGTGGTTCCGAGAGACAGATTTATCGAATGGATCAACAAAAACGTTTCAAAGTAGGACAGGAGTGAGTGAACAGGCGGTGACAGTATGTTGTCACAGCCAAAGCAAGGTAACTATTTCATGCTGCCGAACGAGATATTCAATATGGATCTATCAACGGGAGAGATCGCCGTCTATGCCTTTCTGATGAGGATGGAGGACAGGAAAACATTTCAGTGTTATCCGTCCTTTGAAACCATCGGGAAAGCGGTGGGAATGGGCAGCAAAAACACGGTCATGAAATATGTCCGGATGCTCGAAGAAAAAGAGCTGATCGAAACGGAGCACACCGTCGTGGAACACCGCGACGGAACGCTCAAAAATGGTAATCTGATGTATAAAATTTTGCCGATCAAGCAGGCTGTAGATGCCTTTCACAGGCGACAGCTTAACCATTACGGCAGAAGAAAATAGCAGCAAACGATTGTTAGTATTGCACAAGTCGGAAACAGGTCTCAAAATCGGGCGGCAAACAGGAGAAAGCAAGGGGGTTGCAAGTGCACCCCCTTGCGGTTCACAGCGGCCGGCAACGCCGACCGCAAGCCATTTTTGAGGGTTCCTGTGCAATTTTTCTTGGGTGCAACCTTTTTTGAGATTGGTGTAAAAAATAACGCTGTTATTTCCGACAATCGCATGTCCATCGAAAAAACAGGCGATTTTTGTGTGACACCCAAGTTGGTGTAAAATATTTTGGAAGATAACGGAGGTAAAAAATTGGATTCAGAAAACAAACAAAGGGTAAGTTTGTACCTTGATAAACAAACGGTAAAAACGGTAGATGTATTCATCATAAAACACGGACTTCACTCGCGGAATGAGTTCTTTGAAAAGGCTGCGGAGAACCTGATCGCCGACGAAGCGATCAAATCAGGCGGCGATGTGATGAG
>JBGVFW010000127.1:0-6556 GCA_045121315.1 Eubacteriales bacterium | reverse complement strand
TCGACCGCGCCCTCACCAACATTCAAATGTATAGTTATTTTTGTGTCGACTCTGTCAAACGTTGCCTTTAGGAGAAAGCTTCTTGAAATAGCGTCGGTCTTTTGAGCTTCGTAAAGTATTTCCTTCACGCTTTCGTCGCTGAAAAGCGAAGGGTCGTATTTGGGGTAGATCTTGGCGTAATTGAGCATATACGCCTTCATTATTTCCCTTTCCGCCGTGAAAATCTTTCTGTAAGGAATAACGAAAGGAAATTTAACGTCAGCTTCCACGGCTCTCTCTGCTTTGGCAACGCGCAAATTTCCCGCAAGAGTGCCTATGTCGGTTATCTCGCGGCTATCGTTGCTGAAATGACACCTTGGGAAAGCGTCAGAAAGCGTTTTCGTGGTTTCCATTTTAGTTTCCTACCTTTTGAATCAGTTTTGTTATTTCCTCAAAAAGCTCGTCCACAACGGCATTTTCGGGAATTTTACGTATTATTTTTCCGCGAGCGAAGATAAGCGCTTCGTGATCGCCGCCGGCAATTCCTATGTCCGCTTCTCTTGCTTCACCGGGTCCGTTTACCGCGCAGCCCATAACGGCAACCGTGAGCTTTTTGGGTGGCACGCTGAGTTCCGCAAGCCTGCGTTCAACTTCCTCGCATATTTTTATAAGATCAATACGTGTACGTCCGCAAGTGGGACAAGAAATGATGTTTATATAATTTTCATCCGTAAGTTCAATCGCGCGGAGTAATTTCTTCGCGTAATATATCTCCTTAACAGGGTCATCTGTAAGAGATATACGAAGCGTATCGCCTATACCCGAAAGTAAAAGAGCCCCTATGCCGGCGGCAGATTTTATGAGTCCGCTTTCTCCTC
Organism: Eubacteriales bacterium; assembly: GCA_045121315.1. Taxonomy (GTDB): domain Bacteria; phylum Bacillota; class Clostridia; order Oscillospirales; family CAG-272; genus UMGS731. The sequence goes on along the minus strand of JBGVFW010000127.1, from coordinate 5,699 downwards.
TGCCGGATTCTGTAACACCAATGTGCAGAGGATAATCACATTTTTCTGCAACTATCTGCGCGGCTTTTTTCATTTCCGCAACGTGACTTGATTTTATTGAGATCACAATATCGTTAAAATCGAATTTTTCCAAGAGTCCTGCATGATAAAGAGCGCTCTCCGCAAGAGCTTCCGGCGTAGGCGAGCCGTACTTTTTCAAGATATGAGGCTCTAACGAACCCGAGTTTACGCCTATTCGAATAGGAATATTTTTGCTCTTGCAAACGTCGGCAACAGTTTTTACTTTTTCGTCAGAGCCGATATTTCCGGGGTTTATTCTGATTTTGTCCACGCCCGCCTCTGCCGCCGCCAGCGCAATTTTATAATCGAAATGTATGTCGGCAACAAGCGGCACCGAAACACCGCGTTTTTTTAGTTCCGATATCGTTTTTGCAGCGTCCACATCGGGTAGCGCAAGACGTACAATATCGGCTCCCGCTTTTTCGAGAGCCGACACTTGCGCATATGTTGCTTCAATATCGTGCGAATCCGTATTCGTCATCGATTGAATGGAGATTTTGGAATCTCCGCCGATAAATACGTTTCCGACTTGAATTTTCTTTGTTTTTCTTCTTATATCGTTATAATTCATATTTTCACTTCTTTATAAGTTGGAATATATCTTTCACCGTTATAAACGCCATAAAAGCGAAAAGAATGATCATACCCACAAGGTTTATATACCCTTCAACTTTTTTGTTTACAGGACGTCTTATTACAAGTTCTACAAGTAGCATCAAAATTCTGCCGCCGTCGAGCGCAGGAAAAGGAAGCATATTCATAATGCCGAGGTTCATAGCGAGTAAAACAAATATATACCAAAGCTGATAACTATTTGTTTTTGCGGACGTAGAAATAACTTTAACAACTCCTACAGGCCCCGAAAGGTCCTCTACGCCATAAGTTCCCGTTACAAGGTCAAAAAGAGAATCAAAAACTGTTCTTATCGTTAAGATCGCTTGAAAAAATCCGTTTTTAACGATCGTTCCAAAATTCTTTTCGGCGGGATAAACTTTAAAATCTGTCATTCCGAAGAGCACGCCGGATTGGACCGTTGTTGGGAAAACAACGTCATTCAAAACGGTTTCTTCACCGTTTCTTTCAACGGTAATGTCTACGGGCTCATTGCCGTAACGGCTGATAAAATAGCTGAGTTCATTGGCAACATGAACATTATACCCGTCGACCTCTTTGATAATATCGTCAACTTGAAGCAGAGTGTTAGATGTCGCCCCTTCGGTAAAAGCCGATATCTGTACCGTGCCAAGCGTTTTGGTAGAGGCAACCAAAATAAGCATAACCAAAAAGCCAAGCAATATGTTAGAAGCAGACCCCGCAGCCGAAACTATTATTCTCTGCCAAATGGGTTTTTTGTGAAAAGCGTTTTCATCATCGCTTTCCTCGTCTTCTCCCACCATGCTTACAAATCCACCAATGGGAAGAAAGCGAATCGAATATGCAATACCTGTCTTTTTTGAAGTTTTGGAAATGAGTTTGGGTCCCATTCCTATAGAAAATTCAGTTATTGCTACGTTAAAAATTCTTGCTGTAATGTAATGACCAAGCTCGTGAATGAATATCAAAAGTCCGAACAGAAGAATAGCTATAATAATATACATTAAAAACCTCTCGTTTTACTTTGTTTCCTTAAATTATTATTCACCAAAATATCATATTATTCTGTTTAGGAAATGAGTTGTACACCAAAAACGGCAACAAGTGCAGAAATAACAGGGGCAATGGCTACAATAGAATCAAATCTATCCATAATACCGCCATGACCGGGCAAAATATTACCGTAATCCTTTATATTTTGTTCACGTTTTATGTAAGATGCTATGAGATCTCCTATCTGAGAAATAATCGCGATAAAAGCAGCAACGCAGGCGAGGGCGATATAATTTGCATCAAGATCATATATCAGTTCCATGCACAAACCAAATATGAGATATCCCACAATACATCCCAAAATTCCACCGAAAGCCCCCTCAATGGTCTTTTTAGGGCTGACCTCGGGTATAAGCTTGTGTTTGCCGAGAAGCACTCCCACAAAGTACGCACCCGTGTCGGTTGCCCAAGCACCGATGAAAATAAGCAAATAGAGATAATTGCCGAAGTCGGTATAACGCAAACTTACGATTGAAAGGAATCCGCACACAATATAGAAAGCAGTTGATGCCAAAGATGCTGCCTGAGAATATTTGACCTTACCCGTTTGGAACATTGCCGCGGCAAAGACGATAAAAAGGAACAAAAATCCCGCGCAAAGAATATAAGATGTATATCTTTCACTATCACGCAAAAAAACAGTTATAATTGTTGTTGCAATAGCAAAAAGATATGTTGGCACTGAAATGAAGAGTCTTTTTCTCACGCCAAAACACCCGCAAATCTCATACATTGAAATAAGTGACAAAAGTCCCATAACAATAATAAAACCATATTTGCCTATTTCATGCCCCGAGAAAACGAGTACGGGAAGAAGCAGCAAAAATGCAACGACACCGGTAATTATTCGTTTTAACATATCAAATTCCTCCGAATCTTCTTTTTCTTTTGCCAAATTGTTCGATTATATCGTCAATTTCGGAATTTTTTAAATCCGGCCACAATGTATCCGTAAAGAAAAGTTCGGAATACACGGATTGCCACGTAAGGAAATTGGAAAGGCGCATTTCCCCTCCCGTTCTGACGATCATATCAGGGGGAGGACAAACACCCGAGTAAATGTTATCGGTAATATCTTGTTCTGTAATATTAGTTTTTCCTTCTACAAGAAGTTTATTAACTGCGTCAACTATTTCAGCGCGCCCACCGTAGTTTATGGCAATACAAAGCTTTTTGGGGCAATCGCATGTGGCGGTTTCGATAAGTTCCATTTTAGATCGCATTTCATCTGTAAAAGGCGTCCTTGCTCCGAGAAAAACAATGCCTACATCTTTATCAAGAGATTTTTGTGCCTCATCGAGATATTCCATAAACAACTTCATTATAGCATCCACTTCTCTTTCGGGACGCTTCCAGTTTTCTGTGGAAAATGCGTAAAAAGTAACGTATGGAATTCCAATATCGTAGCAATATGACGCAATTTCCTTAAATTTCTTTGCGCCGAATTTATGACCGTATTCACGTGGCATCATTCGTTTTTTAGCCCATCTTCCGTTGCCGTCCATTATAAACGCGATATGCTTGATTTCATTCTTTGTTTCCATTCCGAAGTTTCCTTTAATCGCAGTAACCGCCGTACAAAGCGGCGGTTACTTGAAGTTCTTGATATTTTCTCAAATAGACATAACGTCTTTGTTTTTAAGTTCTGTTATTTTGTCTATTTTTGCAATGTAATTGTCTGTAAGAGTCTGAACATCTTTTTCGGAAGATTTCTGTTCGTCTTCTGTCATTTCAGAATTTTTCTTCATTGCTTTGATCTTATCGTTAGCATCACGGCGAACGTTTCTTACTGCGACTTTGGCATCTTCGCCCATGCGCATAACCTGTTTTGTAATTTCTTTTCTCTTTTCTTCTGTAAGCGCAGGGAATGCAAGTCTGATGCATTTACCGTCGTTCTGAGGGTTGATGCCAAGGTCGCTTTCGTTGATAGCTTTTTCAACTGCTTTAAGCATATTGCTTTCCCAGGGCGTGATAACGATAGTTCTTGCGTCGGGAACTTTAACTTCGCCAACCTGGTTTACAGGTGTGGGAGTGCCCCAGTAGTCAACTCTGATTTTGGAAAGAACATTGGGGTTTGCACGGCCAACACGAACTGTGTCAAGCTCAGATTCATAGCCTGCGATAAGTTTCTGCATCTTTGTTTCAAATTCTTTTGTGTCAAGTTTCATAATTATTTTTCTCCTCCTACGATAGTTCCTATTTTTTCTCCGCAAACTGCTTTGGTTATGTTGTTGGGGTCGTCAAGACCGAAAAGCAAAATTGGAATTTTGTTTTCCATACTGAACGAAGTTGCCGTAAAATCAAGCACTTTAAGCTCGTTTTTAAGTATGTCAATGTAATCAATGCTAGGTATTTTCTTAGCTGTGGGGTCTTTCTTTGGGTCTGCCGTGTAAACACCATCGATGTTCTTTGCAAGAAGAACAATCTCCGCGCCAATCTCAGCACCGCGAAGAACCGCAGCCGTGTCTGTTGAGAAGAACGGGCTACCTATACCGCAGCCGAAAATAACTACTCTGCCATGTTCAAGATGAGAGATGGCTTTGTTACGAATATAAGGTTCAGCAAATGCTTTCATTTCGATAGCTGTCATAACTCGTGCGGGAGCACCGAGATTTTCGAGCATATCCTGAATGGCAAGGCAGTTAATAACCGTTGCAAGCATACCCATGTGATCCGCGCGCGTACGGTCCATGCCCTCGCCTTGTCTGCCGCGCCAAATATTGCCTGCACCGACGACAATGGCAACCTGAGTACCCATATCGGTACACTGTTTTATAACGTTGCAAATGCTTTTTAGGAATTCTTTATCTATTATCTCGCTTCCACCCGCCATGAGAGCTTCACCGGACAATTTGACCAAAACTCTTTTGTATTTTGGTTGTTCCATATCATTCACCTCCGATTAAAATTTGCGTTTTAATACAAATATAATTTTACCCTAAAATTCATGCTTTGTAAATATCTTTTTTGTAAAAAGATAAAAAACAGGCCAAGAATTTTGGTCTGTTTTTTAATATTATCATGAAATTACCGCGGGAGTGTTGACTATTGCGGAGTTATACATGAAGAGTACGTCACAATTATCGGAAAAAGAAACTATCCTCCCAACGAAATCCGATCTCACATAACGTAGGTCGAGAATAGTAATTTTGGAATATTCCGAAACAAGTAGCGGAGCAAGGCTGCTTCCGAAAGAGTCTCTAAAAATAACAAGCTCTTTCCCGTTATCACAGTTAGGGTTTTCTATTTGAATAAGAGAACGCGCGCCCCAAAGAAAAACGTCATATGAGTCCACTCCACCGAGTTTCTCTTCCGCATATATGGGGACTTCAATCATTTCAACCTTTCCGGTTTGACCGAACGTGTTTTCATTAAGATAAGAAACCTTACACTCTTCAAGAATTTTATTTGTGAGATAAGTCAGCGTATCTTTATTTAGAGGAAGAGCCGCTTGACCGTAATAAGATCCCTCAAAACCATTGAATGTCTTACGCTCGTAATCTTCAAGCGAAATATCCCCTTTTCCACCCATGGCAGAAAGTATTGCATTAGCAACGTCAATTATTTTTGTCTGATCCCAATGAAGGTCTGTACTGTAATAATCGTCTGCAGAAAGAAAATCCCTCACATCAATAAATGTATGATCGGAAAGTTTTTCCTGCATTATAGAATATAGTTTGTCGTAATCTATAGAAAAGTATCCGTTTTCTTCGGCAACATAATAGTTTTTATCGGGAACGACAGTATAATAGATATTAGCTCCATTGTTGGAGAAATATTTTGAGATAACTTTCAAGTAAACATTCGCAAACTGTTCTACGGCTTTTTCGTTGAATTGAGAATCCATCTTGTAGATTTTGCCCTTTAAGATATAGATATCATCAACATCTTTCTGCATAAAAGCGTAACGTCTTGTTACAGAGTTGAGCGTTCTAAACGAATCTCGCATGACAAACTGATCAAGAAGATAATCTTCCAAGTTATCGAAATAG
>JBGVFW010000126.1:0-11408 GCA_045121315.1 Eubacteriales bacterium | reverse complement strand
TACTTTTACAACCACGGCGGCTATGAATTTGCGAAACAGTTCTATGCCGATGCCTATAAAGCCGCCGTGGAGATCGTAGGCGGTGAGCAGTATATCCTCTCCGCTGTGATGCACGCCGACGAGCGTAACCGGGCAATGTCCGAATCTCTGGGCGAGGATGTGTACCACTATCATCTTCATGTGGTTTATATCCCGGTGGTGGAAAAGCAGATCCTCTGGTCGAAGCGGTGCAAGGATGAAACCCTCCGTGGAACCGTCACGGAGGTCATCACACAGGTCAGCCGCAGTAAGAAATGGGAGTCCAAGCCGGTGCTTGACGAGAATGGGAATCCAATGCTGAACGCAAAAGGAAAAAAGATTTTGAAGTCATCCTACAGTGTGTTGCAGGATGACTTTTTTCATTTCATGCGCAATGCCGGTTATACCGATGTGGAGCGTGGAGAGCGTGGCAGTACCGAGGAACATCTGACGGTGACACAGTTCAAGGTACAGGCAGAACAGCAGCGTTTGGAAGCTGTGACCGGACAGGTGGCACAGGTGGAGCAGAGTTTGGAGGATGCCAAGTCTGCCACGGAAAAGCAGAAAAAGAAGCTGGAAGCTCTGCAAAAGGAAACCAAGACAGCAAAGACCATTGCGCTGACGGTGCAGGACATTGAAGCAATGGGCAAGAAAAGCTCCATTACCGGAAATATCTCGCTCACGCCGGATCAGTGCGATACACTCAAACGCTATGCGGTCAATGGCATTATCGCCAATGCTGACAACAAGCGTCTGAAAGAAAAACTGGCTTCCGCAGAAAAGACGGTTTCCATCTGGAAGCAGCGGTATGAAGCGGTAAACGAAAAATATATGGAACTCAAACAGAAAGCCCAACCCTTTCTGGATGCACTGGAAATCGCATCCGAAAGAGTTCGGGCTTTTATTTCTGCCGTCCTCGCCAGAGGAAAGGAAACAAGGGAACTTAAAACACCTGCCCGCAAGCGTGGACAGGATATGGAACTTTGATGGAGGGATTGCCTATTGAAGAAATACTATGAGGAAGCGAAATATAATGCGGCATTTGACCGCTGTGTGGATGTTATGACCCAATTGCTCCAGAAATACGGGCATCAGGTTTTGGATAAATTAGAGCAGGACGCTCCGCAAACGGTGGAGAGTTCCAAGGACGATAAGCAGGCGCAGCCTTTAACGGATAAGGCTGCGTAAAAATTTACAATTTACACGTTGCGTATTCGATGTGGCTGTGCTATAATGATTACGCAACGTGTATTTTTGTTTTTAGGGAGATAGGCAGATGGATTGTAAAAACAGAATTATAAAGTTGCGGGAAAGCACAGGACTAAACCGGAAGGACTTTTGCAAGCTCGTCAATATCCCATACCGGACGATGACCGAGTGGGAACTGGACAACCGCCATGCACCGGATTATGTGCTGAGACTTTTGGAGTATTATATCCGCAACGAGGGATTGATGGTAAAGGAAACGAGCGAGGGAGGTGGCGACTCTGAAAAAGAAGCAACTTAAATGTTATCTATATACGAGAGTGTCCACTTCCATACAGGTTGACGGGTACAGCTTGGATGCCCAACGTGACAAGCTGCGGAAGTATGCGGCATACGAGGATATGATCGTTGCCGGGGAGTATTCTGATGAAGGATTTTCCGGCAAGAACATCCAAGGGCGGCAGGAGTTCCAGCGGATGCTGAACGACATACAGGATTGCAAAGACGGAGTATCCTATGTGCTTGTTTTTAAGCTCTCCCGATTCGGCAGAAATGCGGCGGATGTTCTGAACTCTTTGCAGCTCATGCAGGATTTTGGAGTAAACCTGATCTGTGTTGAGGATGGCATTGACAGTTCCAAGGATGCCGGAAAGCTGATGATTTCCGTGCTGTCTGCGGTGGCAGAAATTGAGCGAGAGAATATCCGCACTCAGACAATGGCAGGTCGTGAGCAAAAGGCTCGTGAGGGTAAGTGGAACGGCGGCTTTGCCCCTTATGGATATAAACTGGAAAACGGCAATCTTGTCATCGCAGAGGATGAAGTGGAAGTAATCCGTATCATTTATGATCGCTACATCCACACCAACGAGGGAGTTGCCGGTGTTGCAAAATATCTTAACCGCAATGGTTTTGTAAAGAAGCTGCGCCAGAACAACACGATTCCCGGATTTTCAAGAAACTTTGTACAGGATGTACTTGATAATCCTGTTTACATGGGCAAGATTGCTTATGGCAGACGAAGAACCGAAAAGAAGCAAGGTACGAGAAATGAAATGCACGTGGTTGAGCAGTCAGAGTTCCCTATCTACGAGGGAAAACACGAAGCTATCATTTCGGAGGAAGAATGGTATTTGGCGCAGGAAAAGCGCAAAATCAATTCTTTCAAACGGGAAAAGGTCAATAATCCAGATCATGCCCACATCCTGTCCGGTATCTTGAAGTGCCCGTGCTGCGGAAAGAGTATGTATGGCAATATTGCCAAGGCTCATAGCAAGGATAATAAAACGAGATATTATTACTACTGCAAAAATACGGTAACACCAACCGGGCATGAGTGCAGTTTCCGTCTTAATATCGAGCAGACGGAGATCAATAAGTTCGTGGCGAAAGTTATTTCTGCTATGGTCAACAATCCCCGATTTGTAGAAGCAATCAAGGCAAAAATCGGAACAGCGGTTGATACCGAGGATATGGAAAAGCAGATTGCCATTCTGCAAGGCCAGCTAAAGCAAGCCTTTGGAACAAAAGGCCGCTTGGAGCGTCAGATGGACACCTTGGACATTAACGATGCTCATTATGACAGAAAAATTTTGGATTTGCAGCGTCGCTATGATGAACAGTATGATACAATAGCAGAAATCGAAGTGCAGATTGGCGAGCTGCAAGGACAGATACGCAGCATCCAGCAGGAGAAAATCTCCGGTGACAACATCTATCGTCTGTTACTGGCATTTGATGAAGTCTACAATTCCGCAACGGAAGCGGAACAGAAAGAGTTTATGAAAGCCTTTATCGAGCGAATCGAGATGTTCCCGGAAAAGAGAAAAGACGGTAGCTGGATAAAGAAGATTGTATTCAATTTCCCTGTCCCTGTTGAGGGCGGAGAAGTGAAAGAACTTCCCTTGGAAACTGAAACAACCGTCGAGACGGTATGTTTATTGTCCAAACTTAATGCGAAGCAACATATCGAGATTAACTTGGATATGGACGAGCTGGATTTGACCGATGCGGAGAAGAAAGCTACCTACCAGGAGATCAAGGATTATGTGCTGGAGCATAGCGGCTTGAAAGTCAGCAGCTTGTATATCGCTCAGGTAAAACAACAGTGCGGTATCATCGAGCGTGAGAACTATAATAAGCCGAAGTCTGAGGACGCTAAACAGCCCCAATGCCCGCCAGACAAAGAAAAAGCGATCAAGGAGGCATTAACGCACTTCGGCATGATTAAACGGCGTATTACTAACTATATTTTCTGGCAAGAGGCAGATAATCCATGATTAACATTTTACTTGAGGGATTTGACATAGATGCGTCTTGGCTCTATGACGAATTAAAGAACTATATACAGCCAAATCATTCTGTTGCTGTCGTGGCATTCTCTTTTAGAGACAACCGTGTGAAGTCCTTGTCTGATTGGAATGCTTTGTATAGCAAAGAATGTGGCAAATATCACGACGGGATCGTTGGAGGCTTCACTGCGTATGGTATCCCGGAAGAAAACATTAACTTTATCAATTATTTTACTGACACCAAAGAATCTGCAACTAAAAAAATCATAACCGCTGACATTATTTATTTCCTCGGTGGATTGCCTGACCGAATGATGGATCGGATTAAAGAATTTGATCTGTACGATGTTTTGATGCAACACGATGGGATTCTGATGGGCTATAGCGCCGGTGCTGTCATTCAGTTAGCGGAGTACCATTTGTCTCCCGATGATGATTACCCCGAATTTAAGTATTATGAGGGGCTTCCTTATCTGAATGATTTTTACATGGAAGTCCACTATGAGGGAACGGCGGTACAGGATGAGTCGATACAGCGGGTACTTGCTGAACGTGGTAAAACCGTGTACGCAACCGCTGTGCGAGCTGGCGCAATTCTCGTGGATAATGGAAACCTTAAGCTGCTCGGTGATGTCAAGATTTTTCGATGATGTATGCAATAACGGAGGATAATTATGTTTGACAAACAAGTTACGGCATTGACTGCCATTCTAAAAGACAAAGATATTAGAGAATATTCCGGGGATGCATTTTGGAATATAATTAAAGCGGTTGTATTGGGAGATGTTGGCGCACTTTTGGATGCAACAAATGATTTGAAGAACATTCTGTTCCATACTCCAACGGTTTTGTTTTGGGATAAGATGCAAAGATACCTATTTGGTACGTTTAGGGACTATAGCGATCAAGTTAGAATGTCAGCAAAATTTACCGAAGATAATTCAGAATATGAAGCCTTTGTAAAAAAGCAGATACATCTCATCAATGAAATGAACGATGATCGAAAGATTGACTATTTTGCTATGCTGACACGTTGTTTTCTCCTCACAGACATGGAAGATGCTTTGTATTATAAACTGGCACGATTTATCAATATATGTACTCCCGAAGAATTAGAGTATATAAAGTCATTTGATTACGATAAAAAATCCGAAATAAATGCTGTTATTTCCTCTCTGTATCAATATGGGTTATTCGATCAAGCCGAAAAAGAGCATGGCGGTGTTGACTATGTGCTCTCTGGCTTTGCTAAAGCTCTTAAAGATAATAGTTTGAATTTTGATGAAGGGCTGCACGGCAGAGTAAGAATTCTTTCTTACGAGCAAATACCACCACTTAATATAGCTGAGCCTGCAACATGGGACGATATTGACAGTATTATAAATAATAATGATGTAGTTATTGATGGGAATGGTCATAATTAAGACCCTTGCAAGCAAATAAACACTGGATTTTGGGAGGAACACATGACTATTCATGAAATGCAAAATTTAAACAGAGCTACTATTGAATACGTTTCAACGGTTATTGTGCCCGGCATGACGCTCGTTCGGCTTCGCAAACTGTGTGAGGAATATATGCTCTCCCATGGTGCGGATTCCTTTTGGTATTGGGATGTGGGCGCTTTTGTTTTCGCCGGTGATAAGACCGCTGTATCGGTATCCGGTCGTGAGTATAAAACAGATGACCACATAATTGAGCCAAACGATATTATCACAATAGATTTAAGCCCGCAAAGCAACTGCATTTGGGGCGACTATGCCAGAACGCTGATCGTAGAAAACGGCAGGATCGTCAAAGACGTAGAGCAAATACAGACTAATGAATGGCGAAATGGTCTCAAAATGGAAGCCTATCTGCATGAAGCTATGCTTTAGTTTCGTGAATGAGAACACTACTTTTGAGGAGCTGTTCTACTACATAAACGATCAGATCAAAGCTCGTGGGTACGTCAACCTTGATTTTCTTGGAAACTTGGGTCATTCCATAGTTAAGGATAAAAGACACCGTATCTACATCGAAAAAGGAAACACGGAAAAACTGTCCGCTGTCGAAGCGTTCACTTTTGAACCGCATATCAGCTTGCCTGGGTCTTTATACGGATTCAAAATGGAAAACATATACGGATTCAACGGTGGTGTTTTGACCGAACTATAAAGCAACCCCCAATTCGATTTGTGTTCATGGTCAATGAAAAAATAATCAGAAATTAGAATTTGACGGAGGATTCATTATGCAAATATCAGTTTGTAAACTAACATATGAATTATTGGACGATTGGTTAGCTTATTTTGACAAAGATGCCTTTTCAGACAATGATGAATGGTGCGGATGTTATTGTATGTGCTACCATTGGGATCGTGAGTTGGAAAAGAAACGTGCTTGGAATTGCGATAGAGAGTGCGCTGAATTTAACAGAAAGCAAGCCATAAACTTTATAAAAAGCGGTCGCATGCAGGGATATTTAGCATACGTTGATGGAAAGGTTGGTGGATGGTGCAATTCAAATAATAAGAAATCATATAATAATGTCAATTTTAATTTTGCAGAAGAAGTGCCAGATAACGGTGAGAAAATAAAATCTATTGTTTGCTTTTCTGTTTCACCGGAGTATAGGGGCTACGGTGTTGCTACCGCTTTACTTGAATATGTATGTAAAGATGCAAAGGCAGATGGATTTGATCTAATAGAGGCATATCCATTTGAACACAATGAAAAGGAAAAGTTCGGCTAAGGAGGGGTCATGTTTATAGATTTCCTGCACAAAAAACGCGGCACAAGCGCATATTACGAACTGCAATTCTGCAAAAGCACAGCTCCCGCGGACGAGCTTGCAAAGGGCAAAAATATCTCCCATTGGCAGGAGGATTCCCTTTATTTTCATATGGACGATGACGGGTGCTTTTTTAAAGATTACGGAGAATATTTTTCTTCTCCGCTCTCGCCAGACGGCTCGGGTACGCTCTGCTATTTCGGCATAAATTATTACACTTGCGAAAAAACGCAGGAAATGCTTTGCAAAATAGTAGAAGAACGCCCAGACGAATATGAAATTTTGCTTCCGTGGCTCCAACAAGCCGTAGAGCAGTATAACGGATTTTATTTATTGGGTATATAAAAGGCTTCTCGATGAAGGGGAGGAATCTTCCCCTCACTCATCAAATACAAACATCAATACAACCATACCAAGAGGTAAAGTTATGAAAGATTTTCTCCCTATTACAAAAGAAGAAATGCTTGAGAGAGGCTGGGATCAGGTTGATTTCGCCTACATTATCGCAGACGCTTACGTAGATCATTCCTCGTTCGGTCCCGCTATCATCAGCCGCGTGCTTGAAGCAAACGGATATAAGGTCGGCATAATCTCCCAGCCCGACTGGAAGGATGACGAAAGCATCAACATTTTCGGTCGCCCGCGCCTCGGCTTCCTCGTTTCGGGAGGCAACATGGACTCAATGGTAAACCATTACTCCGTTTCAAAGAAAAGACGCTCTACCGACGCTTTCACGCCCGGCGGCGTTATCGGCAAACGCCCCGACTACGCAACGGTCGTTTACTGCAACCTCATTCGTCACACATACAAGGACGTGCCCATCATCATCGGCGGCATCGAAGCGAGCCTCCGCAGACTCGCGCACTACGACTATTGGTCGGATAGCCTCAAAAGAAGCATACTTCTCGATTCACAGGCAGACCTCATCTCCTACGGCATGGGCGAGAGAAGCATCGTAGAGATTGCGGACGCACTCAACAGCGGTCTTTCCATAAGCGATATCACGTTCATAGACGGCACCGTTTACAAAACGAAATCACTTGAGAATGTTTACGACTATGAAATGCTTCCCTCATACGACGAGCTTAAAGCAAATAAAATGAACTACGCCAAGAGTTTTTACACGCAGTATTGCAATACAGACCCCTTCACAGGCAAACGCCTTGTAGAACCTTACGACAACGGCAGATACGTCGTGCAGAACCCCGCCGCAAAGCCTCTTTCCGAATCCGAAATAGATAGAGTTTACAGCTTGCCGTATATGCGAACGTATCACCCATCATACGAAAAGCTCGGCGGCGTACCGGCGATACAGGAAATAAAATTCAGTCTTGCAAGTTGCCGCGGCTGTTTCGGTGGATGCAGCTTCTGCGCACTTACATTCCACCAAGGAAGAATCATTCAGTCGCGCAGCCATCAATCCCTGCTTATAGAGGCGGAAAAGATGACGCATGAACCGGATTTCAAGGGTTATATCCACGACGTCGGCGGTCCTAGCGCAAACTTCCGCAAGCCTGCCTGTGAAAAACAGCTCGAAAAAGGAGTTTGCAAAAATCGCCAGTGCCTTTTTCCCAAGCCTTGCTCCAATATGAAGGTGAGCCACAAGGATTATATCGAACTATTGCGCAAACTGCGCGAGATTCCCAAGGTAAAAAAGGTGTTTATTCGTTCGGGTATACGCTTCGACTACGTTATGGCAGACAAGGACGACACGTTCATCAAGGAGCTTTGCAAATATCACGTAAGCGGCCAGCTTAAAGTTGCGCCAGAACACGTTTCAGACAAGGTTCTCGCTCTCATGGGCAAACCTTCCAATAACGTTTACCGCGCGTTTATCGAAAAATACAAAAAAGTAAACGAACAGCTCGGAATGGAACAGTTTGTCGTGCCGTATCTTATGTCATCGCACCCCGGTTCTTCTCTGAAAGAAGCGATAGAGCTTGCGGAATACCTGCGCGATATAGGATATATGCCCGAACAAGTGCAGGATTTCTACCCTACTCCCTCCACTATTTCCACCTGTATGTATTACACAGGCGTTGACCCGCGTAATATGCAGCCCGTTTACGTTACGCACAACCCGCATGAAAAGGCGATGCAGCGCGCGCTTATCCAGTACCGAAACCCCGCAAACTATGAGCTTGTTGAGGAAGCACTCCGCAAAGCAGGCAGAGAGGATCTTATCGGGTTCGGCCCGAAATGCCTCATTCGCCCGCGCAAAAATCCGCCTAAAAAACCAGGCGAAAGACCTGCCGCGGGCAAAAAAAACTCGCTCAGCTCCAAAACAAGAGCAGCCGCAAATTCAAATGTGAAAGCAAACACAAGGCCAAACGCCAAAAGCGTAAAAACCTCCCGCCCCGCCGCAAAACAAGGTAGCAGAGCAAAAGGAAAAAGGTAAGTTATTATAACGAAAAAAACGCACCCGCCTAATTGGCGGGTGCGTTTTTGTTTTCAATGAAGTGCGCTACAACGCATGAAGAAATGAATCCGTACGAAGCGTGCCTTCGAAATATGAGGATAAGATTGTGCTCTTCGCTTCATACTCCTTCATAATCAAACTTCGGGATAAAACTTTCCGTTGCGGCATCGCCGTATTGCATAAATCCTTGAGTCACGCCGATTTTTTTTGCGAACTTTATAACTTTTCCGTATTCATAGCGTGTAAGCTTGCGGGCGAGCTCAGGGTATTTTTCTTTTATGCGCTCGTTCGGCGTATACTGGCTCATTATACTGATGAATATTTTTTTTCCATATGTTTCGTGGATGTATTTTATCACGTCCATCGAGTCTGCCGTATTGTCCGGCAAAACGAGGTGGCGCACTATGGTGCCGCGGCGCATAATACCATTTTCGTCCAAAATCGGCGCGCCTGTTTGTGATACCATTTCGGCAAGAGCAAGCTTAGCCTTATCCGCGTAATCGCGGCAGAGTGAGTATTTCGCGGCGATATCGCCGTTCATGTATTTGAAGTCGGGCAGATATATGTCTATATATCCGCGCAACAGCTTCAGTATTTCCGCGTTTTCATAACCGCCGCAGTTATATAGAACAGGAAGCGTCAATCCGTTCACTTTCGCCGCATCGAGCGCTTCTATGATGTGAGGAACGAAATGCGTGGGAGTGACGAGGTTTATGTTGTGGGCGCCTTTTTCTTGAAGTTCAAGGAAAATTTCGGCAAGGCGCGCGCTCGTTATCACTTTTCCGTCCGATCCATGGGATATCTGCGAATTTTGGCAGAACACGCATGAAAGTGGGCATCCCGAAAAAAATACTGTTCCAGAACCGCGCGTTCCCGATATCGGCGGTTCTTCCCACATATGGAGCGCGGCGCGCGCGACTTTTAGCTCCGATGTCATGCCGCAACACCCTTTTTGCCCCGCGGCGCGGTTTGCACCGCACGCGCGCGGGCAGAGCGTGCAAGCTGAGTAGATGTCTATCTTGTTCATTTTCGTTTCCTTAATCTCGATTTTTCAGCGGAAGATATTCTATCACGCTGTCCGCAAGGCGAAGGTATCTCTGCTGTTTGAAACGGAGCATCGTGCGTTGAAGAAAGAATATATCCACCGCTTCCCACATGAATACCCATGCGAAAATGTCTATGATTTCTGAAATAACGGCGGTCCTGAACCATGAAACCTCAAATCCTATCATAAACGAGAGCGCGACAACGGCAACCAATGTCATGATCGCCGCGGTTCTGTGCAAATGCTTTTTTTCAAAGCAGGAATCACGGTATTTGTCTGCGTAATGGCTATGTATCGCCTTGGTGTATTCCGCCTGTTCCTCCGGTGTGATAACGTTGCTGTATATGCGGATATGCACGGCTTCTTCGGGCGGCACGCCTCGCATACTGTGCTCAATAAAATCCGAAACGTCCTCCGATATGATATTATGCTTCGCCGTGCTGTAAGGCGAAAGAAATTCGCCGTCGTCAAGTACGCGAAGGTCGATAACAGCTCTGCCTTGCTCATCATGCTCATGTTCTTTTTCCAATAAGTGCAAAGCTTTTCTTATTTCCTTGATCGATTTTATCATTAAACACCTTCCTTTCGAAAATTGTTTCTATTATCCATATAATATCACAATTTTCATCTATATTCAATAAATATCGAAGAAGCTCAAACTTAAAATTGCTATAAAATTGTATTTGCGAAAACACTTTTTTTCGGTATTTTGACGGTATTGAGATTTTATTATTGACCTAATTTGCAAATTGTGATAAGATAAAAATGTATTTTTTTAAAAAACTCACGGAGGTTTTTATGGGTGGTTTTTTTGGCGCGGTTTCTAAGCGCGACATAATTTCAGACGTATTTTTTGGCACGGACTATCATTCGCATCTCGGCACACGCCGCGGCGGTATGGCGGCATACGCGCCCGACATAGGCTTGCAGAGGGATATTCATAATATTCAAAACTCCCCTTTCAGAACGAAGTTCGATAAAGTTTTCGAAGAAATGCACGGCAACTCCGCGATCGGCTGTATCAGTGATTACGATCCCCAACCGATGATAATTCGCTCCACGCTCGGCACATATGCTATCTGCATGATCGGCATTATCACCAACGCGGACAAGCTCATCGACCAGTATCTTTCCTTCACACACGGTCATTTTTGCGCTATGACAAGCGGCATGATAAACTCCACAGAGCTCCTTGCCTCTCTTATAAACCAAAAAGGCGACTTTGCGGACGGTATCAAGTTCGCGCAGGATTCCATAGAAGGCACAGCCTCCATTCTTATCCTTAAAGACGACGGCTCTATCATCGCCGCGCGCGATAAGCTCGGCAGACTTCCCGTGCTTGTGGGCAAAGGCGAAGACGGATATTGTGTTACATTTGAATCATTCGCAAGCCAAAAACTCGGATACGAGATCGAACGCGAGCTTGGCCCCGGCGAGATCGTTGAGATCACGGTGGACGGTGTGAAACAGCTTGCCGCACCTGGAAAAGAAATGCGTATTTGCTCCTTCCTTTGGACGTATTACGGATACTCTACCTCTACATACGAAGGAGTTAATGTTGAAATGATGCGTTACCGCAACGGCGAGATAATGGCAGAAAACGACAAAGCCTCCGGCAACGCGGAAGGCGTCGAATATGTCAGCGGTGTGCCGGATTCG
>JBGVFW010000125.1:0-19474 GCA_045121315.1 Eubacteriales bacterium | reverse complement strand
AACAGCTGTTGCTTTTATATCTCTCACCTCTTTTGATGAAAGCTCGGCAAAGAACTTTCCTCAAAAAAGAATATTTTTGTAATAAGCATCTCCCTCAGGAGGAGGTCTGTTCTTTTATCGCCGCAATAGCGCGCTTATGCTCCGCATAAGTTTTGGAGAAAACGGCTTTTTTATCGTTTCCCGTGACAAAATAATAATATTTCGTGTTCGCGGGGTAGACCGCCGCTTCAAGCGCCGCGTATCCCGGGCTTGCGATAGCACCGGGAGGAAGCCCAGCATTCTCGTATGTGTCATAAGCCTCGTCGTAAAGCGCTGTCGCGTCGCTTTGCAAATATTTCATTCCCGCTCGAAGTCTGTTGCGGAAAACGGAGGATATCCCCGCCATATCGGAAAGATAGTATGCCTCTCTCTGTATCATAGAAGCAAGCGTCACTACTTCGTCTATGGTGTAGCCCGATCTTGCCGCGTCAGATATCATCTCTGGGGTAAATTTGCGCTCAAAGTTTGCAAGCAGCTTGTCTATCGCCGCTTCCTCCGTGGAATCGGAATAAAACATATAGGTGTCGGGGAAAAGATACCCGTCTAAGCGATATTTGCGGTTTTCGTTTTCGGGTATGAGAGAAACGAAAGCGTAATTGAAATCGTAATTTTCAATAACGTCAACAAATCTCTCCCGCGTGCCGATGCCGCTCGAAGTGAACAAGTCGATTATCTCATCCGTGGTATACCCTTCGGGAATAGTCAAGCGCACTTCGCCACGTGCTTTGCCAATGCCGAAAAGCTCGTAGCGTATTTCATCGTAGCTCATAGCTGGCGAAAGAATATATTCCCCCGCGGGGAAAAATTCTTTATCGCTTTTCAAGTTAAAATAGACTCTGAAGATCAGAGGGAAAGAGATTATCCCCTCTTCACCAAGCTTTTTCGCGGTGTCCGCCACGCTTGTGTCCTCCGTAAGAACAAAAGCGCGCTCCTCGCCGCTTTTGACAAGGGCAAACACATCGTTTGCCGCAAATATGACCGCCGTGGAAAGGGCCGCAGATATAATTAAAACGGCAAAAATATATATCGCCGCTTTGTGTCTTTTTTTCATTTTCGCACCGCCAAAACAAGGTTTTATCTTATTTTGCACGGTTTGCCCGTTTTTATGTTACAGAAATCAAAACAACCCGATTATACCGAACACAAGGAAGATCAGAACCTCGCCTATAAGAGGGAGCGACGTGAAAACGTCGTAAAGCATAAGCATGATTTTAGTTTTTGCCACGGGTTTCTGTGCTTCCTCTCCTCTTTCCGCATAAGAGCGGAAAAGCCTTTCAGAAAAAGAAAGGAAGAAGAACGCGCACACCAAAAGTGCCGCAATAAGTATCAGCCAAAAAAGAATATCGCTGTCAGGGTTGGAGGAAAAAAGCCAAATATATTTTTCCATAAATACGGCGAAAAGATTATACGCCAAATGCGCTATGATGGACGCCCATACAGATCTCGTCAAGAACACAAGCCATGCAAGAATCAAACCAAGCACAAAATATATCGGAAACTGCTTTAGATCAAAATGGATAAAAGTGAAAAACAGAGCGGACATCAGCATGGAAAAAAGCGAGCCGCCCATTCTGTATTCGCGCATAATGATGCCTCGGAAAACGAACTCCTCCGTAAGCGCAGGGAGCACGGCAAGAGAGAGCACCATCAATACCCATGTTCCAAGGGAACTTGTACGAACGGAAATGCTGCTGCCGTAAAGCGAATAAGCCGACGCGTCGTATGCAAAATGAAAAAGACCGAATTTGAGCACACACGAGGAAAGTATCAAAAACAGCGTTCCGAAAATGATAACAGGCAAAGATTTTCTGCGCGGCGGCAAAATGCCCAGCTTGCCTATATATCCCTGTCCTCGGAAGCCGCAGAAAACTGCGGCTGGAATGACGAAAACGACGAGCTGCAACGCGATCATGATACCATAGACTGCCGACTCGCCCGCGTTTTCCAAATTAACAAGCTGAATAAGCAGCAAAAGCACCGATATCACAAGCACCAAAACAGGCGCGGCAAAAAAAGGGTGCGAAGCATTAACTCTTCGCATAAAGCCCTCTTTCGCTCATCATAACGTCCACCGTAAGGTCAAATCTGCCGTGCGGAACGGAGTTTACGATGAAATCGCGGTAAGCCATGCCCACCTTGGTGCCGCGGAAGCCCGAAAGGTAACGGTCGTAATAGCCGCCGCCGTAACCTATGCGGAAGCCTTTCTTATCGAACACGACCGCAGGAACGATGCAAACTACGTTGCAAGTTTCCGCTTGCGCGCGATCGAACGCGGGAAGCTCTGCAGGCGGCTCCATAATATTATATGAACCTGGTTCAAGCTCATCAAAAGAATTTACAAAGTGGAATACCATGGAGTGATCTTCCGGGTTACATCTCGGAAAAGCAATCTTTTTTCCCGCGGCAAGAGCTGCCTCGGCAATGGGACGGATATCTATCTCATCGTCCTTGGGATAAAACATGAGGATTATATCCGCGTATCTGAAAGTTGCGGAGCTTATCATATTGCGGCAGATCTTTTCGCCCATCTGCGCGCGCACTTCAGGCGCAAGATTGCGTCTTTTCTCGAGATAATATTCTCTTATCTCGGTTTTGTGTTTTCTTATTTCATACATCAGCAATAACCGCCTTTCTTAATTCTTCGGACTTTTCGTTTCCGTAAAGCGCGGAAATAAGCGTAAGAGCAAATTCCATCGCCGCGCCGGCCCCACGGGAGGTCACGACGTTTCCGTCGCGCACGGCTTTTTCTTCCGTGCAAACGGCGCCTTCAAGGTATTTTTCAAATCCGGGGTAGCACGTCGCGCGCTTGCCGCGAAGCATTCCCGCTTTGCCAAGCACAGAGGGAGCGGCGCATATAGCGCACGCAAATTTTCCCTCGGCGTACGCTTTTTTCAATATTTTCTGCACGTCCGCGTTGTTTTCGAGGTTTACCGTACCGGGAAGCCCGCCGGGGAGAACCACCATATCAAAATCTTCCTCGGTACATTCGCCCGCCGTTTTATCCGTTACTATCTTTATGCCGTGGGAGCCAACGCACTCTTTTTTGGGAACACCCGCAAAAGCAACGTCCGCGCCGGCGCGGCGGAGCATATCCACAGGAGTTATCGCTTCGACCTCTTCCGTGCCGTCCGCAAAGAAAACAATAACTTTTTTCATAGTTTCTCCCTTCATTTATTTATAATATCGTATTTGGGTTCAAACATCATATTAAACGCAAGCTCTCTATTGCCGAAATCCTCGGCAAAGACATTGCACAGCGCGCGAACCTCGCATTTGCCGCTGTCAAGGAGCGTGCCGCGCTCCATTCTGTCCCACACGACGATGTTTCCGTCGTATCTGGGAGAATACACGATATATCCGTTTTTGGCGATAGCAAAGTATTTGCCGTTTTCTTCCGCATCGTAAAGAGTATGGTTGAAAAGCTCCATATCCTTCATAAACATATCGTGCGTTTTGGAATATACCTTCCAAAGCATATAAACGTCGTCCGTTGGGTTATATTCGCGCAAGACCTCGCGGTTTTCCACGTACGGGAAACCGTTTTTCACCTTTTCCGAGTAGCCGAATTTTTCATACATCGGGAAAAGACCCGCGTTTTCGGGAACGACGAGCGCAAAAGCGTATCCGCGTTCTCGCATGACATTTTCCGCTTCCGCCATAAGACGCGCAAAAACGCCGTTTCCGCGGTATTCCAGTGCGACCCATGCGGCGAAAATATATCCGCCCGCAAACGTCTTATCCTTCGTTGGGAAATATATTTCGGGGAAGTTCACGCCGCCGACGAGCTTTCCGTCAAGGAAAGCGGCGAGGGTGTTCTTGTGACCTATCTCGATATAGAGATCGTCGTAAAACTCTTCTTTATCTCCGAATATCTCGCTCTGCTTTGAGATAAGCTCTTTTATTTCCGCTTCGTTTTCGGGCAAGCGAACAGAAACCCTTTCCAAAATCTCGTTCATATTTATTCCGCCACATCAAGGAACATCGTTACTTTTTCCTGTATTTTTGCCTGGATTTCGTCTATGGGCAAAAGTTCGTCACCCTCACAGCACTGTATGCGCTCCCAACCGAGCTTGTCTGCGGCATAGAGAGCGGCTTTATAACAATGAGTGATATAATCGTGGTCAAGCTCGTGGATATCAAGTCTCTGACCCGTTTCCTCGCTACGCTTTTTCACATACGTGAGCGAAACCTCGGGCTTTACCTCAAGGTAAAGTACCAGACCGGGGTTTGGAAGTCCGAGCTTATTGAACTCGAAATCGTAAAGCCAATTAAGGTAATCGTCCCATTCGTCACGGTCGAGCTTTGCAAGCTGGTGTATGGCGTTTGAGGTGGAATATCTGTTTGCTATGATAACGGAATCTTCGTCCGTGTATATGTTTTTCCAATCCTTTTCGTAGGACGCGAAGCGGTCAACCGCAAAAAACGTCGTTGCCGCGTAAGCGTTCACGCTGTCAGGGTCGCTGCCGAACTCGCCGTCGAGGTACATCTGCACCAGCGCCGAAGAGCGGCTCGTATAGTTCGGGAAGGAGAGGAGATTTACATTTTTACCCTGAGCAATAAGGTCATTGTAGAGGAGCTTTGACTGTGTGTCTTTTCCGGAACCGTCAAGTCCTTCTATCGCAATAAGTCTGCCCATATTTTATCTGCCTTTCTTTTTCTGTATTTTTGTTGTAACTTAAATGTCAAATTTCATCTTCTGGGAAATCGTTACGGCTTGCGGCGTTTCCTGCGCCTGTGTCGTCGTTCATCATCATTTCCAGGTATTGTTCCTTAGTTATAAGGACTTCACGCGGCTTCTGACCTTCGGGCGGT
The DNA here is from genome assembly GCA_045121315.1 of Eubacteriales bacterium. GTDB lineage: Bacteria > Bacillota > Clostridia > Oscillospirales > CAG-272 > UMGS731. The sequence continues at coordinate 14,623 of JBGVFW010000125.1, read as the reverse complement.
GCCACGATACCGCGGCGTTCCATAACGTCAATAAGCTTTGCGGCGCGTCCGTAACCGAGGGAAAGCTTGCGCTGAATGAGAGAAGTGGATATCTTGCCCGACTCAACCGCGAGCTGTATAGCGCTCTTGAGCTTGGGGTCTTCCTCTTCCTCCCCGTCGCCGAGGTCGTCCATGGCTTCCTCACGCGCTTTGCCCTTTTTGCCGCAGAGAGCGGCTTCTTTTTCGATGCGTTCCATAATGGCGCGCGTATTTTCAACGTGGTTTTCTTCCTGCGTGGAATGTTCCTTGATAAAATCTATAACGCTTTCAAGCTCCGCGTCGGAAACGAACGCACCCTGCGCGCGCATAGGCTTCGTGCAACCTACGGGGGCGTAGAGCATATCGCCGCGTCCGATGAGCTTTTCGGCGCCCGCCGCGTCGATGATCGTGCGCGAGTCCACCTGCGACATTACCGTGAATGCGATACGCGAGGGGACGTTTGCTTTGATAAGACCCGTGATAACGTCAACGGAGGGTCGCTGTGTACCTATAATAAGGTGCATACCCGCCGCGCGCGCCTTCTGCGCAATACGGCAGATAGAAGTTTCCACTTCGTTTGCCGCCGTCATCATAAGGTCGGCAAGCTCGTCTATAACGATAACTATCTGCGGGAGCTTTTCCTTTGTGGGGTCGCCCGCAATGGCTTCGTTATAGCCTGCGATATTTCTTACGTTCATGGATTCGATAAGGTCAAATCGGCGTTCCATTTCGGTCACGCACCAATGAAGTGCGCCCGCCGCCTTTTTCGGATCGAAGACAACGGGAACAAGCAGGTGGGGTATGCCGTTGTAAACGTTAAGTTCAACCTTTTTCGGGTCGATAAGCACAAGTTTTACTTCTTCGGGGGTCGATTTATAAAGCAAGCTTATGAGCATCGTGTTGATGCAGACGGATTTACCCGAGCCCGTCGTACCCGCTATCATAAGATGGGGCATCTTCGCAATGTCAAGGTAAACCGGGTCGCCTGAAACGCTTCTGCCAAGTGCCGCTGTCAATTTACTCTTTGCGTCCGTGAATTTCGGGTTTTCAAGCAGTGTGCGCAGATATACGGTTTCCGCCGTTCTGTTGGGGACTTCTATACCTATGGCACTCTTGCCGGGAATAACGCCCTCTATGCGCACGCCGTTCGTAGCAAGGGCATATGAAATATCGTCAACCAAGTTCATTATCTGGCGAACTCGCGTGCCCGCTTCAAGCCCTATCTCGTATCTTGTAACGGTAGGACCGCTCGCAACGTCAACGACGTGTGCGCGAACGTTGAAGCTGCGAAGCGTTTCAACGAGTTTTTCGGCATTAAGCTGAAGCTCGCTTGCTTTACCGTTTTCTGTTTTCGCGGGCTCAGATTTAAGAAGTTCGAGCGGCGGGAAAATATAAGAGGGAACCTCGGGTTCGGGTTCTTCCTCGAACGCGGGAACTGCCGCCATGGGAGGCGGAGTTATAGAGGACGCTCTCTCGGGCGTCGGTGCAGGTGCGGGAGCAGGTGCAGGCTCGCCCTGCATTTTTCTGCGGGTGATATCTAGCGTACGGCGAAGCTCGTCCGCAAGAGGGTCGCTCTTCTTCTCTTCCTGCGCGGGAGTGGTAGGAGGAGTTATGTCTTTTGCTTCGTTGCCGCAGACAATCTCGTCGCTTATATCCCAAGGAATATCGTCCTCCTCTGACTCAAGCGCGATCTCGCCATCCAAGTAATCTTCTTCTTCCGGTTCTTCTGCTTTTTCCGTCGTGCCATCAAAAGAGTTAACGGAGACAGACGCCGGAATTACCTCTATCTTGTCCTCTGTCACGCCCAAAGCGTGAGCCACCTTGCCGGTGTTTTCGGGAACGATTGTTTCGAAAACTTCCTCTTCGAGAGTGTTTTCGCAAACGGCGGCGGTAGTATCGTATTTTTTGTAATATTCGCTTTCAAAATTGGTTTCCGCCTTGGGTTCGGGAGCGTAAGTGGGAGTGGGAACCGTTCTCGGTTCACGCTTGGGTCTGAGCGTGAGGTCATATTTCGGCTCGTTTGCTCGTGCGCGCGCCTCTTCTTGGGCACTCTTTCTCATGTAATCCTCAACGGACTCTCCGCGGAATTCTTTTTCGTTTCGATCTTCCGCGCGCGTTTCATTCTTCGCCGCTTTTTCAGCCTTTGCCTTCTTGGGCTTGGGATCGGTCAAATCGCGCTGGAATATTTCGTCTATATCGCCGCGGCTCGTGCGAACTTCTTTCGTTGTTCCCGTACCGCCGTAAGTCTCATAGCGCACATCGCGCGTGTCGTAGCGTGCGGTGTTCGTGCTTGTATTTGGAGAATACGCTGCGTATTCGTCCGTTTCCTCCTCTTGGGAGGCGCGTTCGCGCGCTTCACGTGCTTGAGCGTCGCGCGCTTTTTTACGTTTCTGTCTGTTTTCGCAGAATCGTAGGAAGTAGAAAGCTATCCTCTTCCAGAAAAGCTGGGGAGTAAATCCGAAAATGAATATGCCGAACACTATCATAAACAAAACGGAGAATATCATCGTTCCGGGTATGCCCACGGCTTTTATGAAGATAGCGCCGAAAACGCCGCCTATAACGCCGCCGCCGATAAACTCTTTGCCGTTGTTATAGAAATCCTTGACATCGGAAAAAGCCAAAGATGCAACATCATCGTTGAAAATACAGAATATCGTGTGGAGCATAACGGAAAGAAATATCATAACCAGGAATGAAAACAATACCTTAAATCCCACTGCTCTGTTTTTCAAGTCGCGCTTAAGATATATTGCCTGTATCACGAGCAGGAAAGGCACGAGCACTGCCGCGCCCGAAAAAATTCCGTAAAGCACGTTGCGTATGCCGCTTCCCAAAAATCCGCAGAAGGAGGGGAACGCATAGCACAGCACGATGAACAGCGCCATTGCCGCCAAAAGCAGCGTTATCACCTGATATTTCGGCGCGGAAACGTCCACGGGCGGCTTTACGCGCTTTGCAGGAACGTCCGCTCCGTCTTCCGTTTCGGCGTATATTTCGTCGTAATCGTAAACGTCGTATTTTGAGTCGGCAGAAGTGCGGCTTTTATTTTTTGCCGAGGTGTTTTCTTTCTTAGCAGAGTTCGAGCTTTTCGTGCTTGTGCTCTTGGAGCTTTTCGCGCCGCCAGAACTTTGAGTCTTTTTGACGTCTTTTTCTTTGTTAGCCACTTTTTTCTTCCTTTCTTCGTCATCCGCGTCAGCCAAAGAATACCGCCATCGCACCCAAAACGGCGCAATAGTACGCAAAAACGCGGAAATTTGATTTTTTAGATATAAATATTAAAAGTTTTATCGCCGCAAGCCCCGAAGCAAACGCCGCAACCATTCCCACCGCGTACGGCAGAATGTTTGCACTTTCCAATTCGGTAAGCGCGGATATATTCGTGACATTTGCGCCTAATATCGCGGGAACGGAAAGCAGGAAAGAAAACCTCACCGCTTCCTCGCGCGAAAGCCCCATGAGAGAGCCGCCGGTTATAGTGGAACCCGAACGCGAGAGTCCGGGGCAAACCGCCAAAAGCTGAAAAAGCCCCACTGCCGCTGCGTCGCGCCGAGTCATGTCAGCGCATCTTCCACACCTTGAAAACCGTTCGCCCCAAATAAGCATCACGGCATTAAGCAAAAGGAACGCGCCCACGATCTTGGGGTAAGAAGAGAGCGTTTCCACCCCGTCTTTTATAAGGAGCGCCGCCACAAGCGGAAGCGTCCCGAAAAACAGGCACACGACCGTCCGTTCCTCAGCAGAATACCCCACAAGAGAAAATTTTCCGTGAAATATCTTCCCCAAAAGGGAAAAGAACGCGGGAACGAGCGATACTATATCTTTAAAATAAACGATAAAAACCGCGAAAAGCGTTGCAAGGTGCAAAAGTATGTCGAACGTAAGGTCGCCCGAATTGTCTTCACTGCCAAAAAAGCTGTGAAGAAGTGCCAAATGACCGGAGCTTGACACAGGCAGAAATTCCGCCGCGCCCTGCAATATTCCGCTTAGAAGAGCTTCGATAACCGTCATAGAAATCTCCGTTTCGCCGTCGGTTCCGCTCTGTACAGTATAACAAATTAATTATAGCACAGAATAACAGAAAAGACAACATTATTTAGTTCAGATTTTTTTGTTTTAATGTTAGTTTTGATGTTATTTGATATATATGTTTGGGGGCATGATAAAATGCATTTAAAGTTTGGGCGAGCAATTTCCGTTTTCCTTTGTCTTGCGCTGGGAGGTTTTCTTTCTGGAACGGTGAACGGAGTTTTCGGCACAGGCGGCGGGATATTGGCGGTGTTCGTGCTTTCCCGCCTTCTCGCAGGAAGCAACGAATACGAGAAAAAGGATATCTTCGCCATGACGCTCTTTTCCTGCTTTTTTATGTCGCTTTCCTCTGCCGTAATATATGCCCACGCGGGGCATGCGGAGCCAAGCGACGCACTTCCCTATCTTTTGCCAGCTCTTTTGGGCGGTACGGTGGGCGCTTTCCTTCTCGATAAAATAAAGCCGGCACTTCTTTCGAAAATTTTCGCCCTGCTCGTTATTTACGCGGGCGTGACGCTGTTTACGAGGTGAAAACATGAACTTCTGGGATTTTATCGTCGCGTTTTTCACGTCATTGCTCGCCGCAATGGGGGTAGGCGGCGGAGGTTTTTTGGTCATCTACCTCACTCTTGTGCTGGGCATGGAACAGCTCATGGCGCAAGGGGTAAATCTTTTCTTTTTCCTTGCCGGAGCGGTACCAAGCCTTGCCGTGCATCTTTTTAAAAGGAAAATAAATTTTCCCACAGTGATAATTTTTTCTATTTTCGGCGTGCTCGGCACATTTTTCGGTGCGTACATTCTGCGCGCCGTTTCGGTGGATATCGTGCGAAAAGCCTTCGGCGCGATGCTCGCCGTTTCCGGCGCGATATCGCTGTTTAAGAAAAAGGAAAAATAGGCGATTTTAAAAACAAATATCTCCCATTATCAAAGCAGCTAACCGGACCTCCTTATCGCTGACCGTTTCATTTCACACTTGCAAAATCACGCTGTATATGTTATATTTTTAATATAACTTTAAACTCGATTTTTCCGAAAGGGATATTTATGAAAAAGAAAACCTCTTTTGCGTTTTTCACAATAATTTTTGCGTTCTGCCTCTCTTTGACGGCTCTTGCCGCTCAGAGAGAAACGCTCACCTCGGCGGACGGAGCGTTTTCCTATACCGTGGCAAGCGGCGGTGCAGTCATCATCTCTTATAATGGCGAAGAAACAGAGCTTGCAGTTTCCCAAATAGCCGGATACGACGTTGTCGCTATAGGAAAAAGCGCCTTTGCGGGCAACAAAACGCTCACAAAAGTGACGCTTCCCGAAACCGTTGCGGAAATAGATGCTATGGCGTTTTATAATTGTTCGTCGCTTTCCGAGGTAAATATTCCAAGCGACCTTACAAAAATCGGCGCATATGCATTTTATGGCTGCATAAATCTTTCCACTGCGGATTTCATCTCCTCCACGCGTGAAATAGGAGATTTTGCTTTCGCGGAATGTGACGCGCTCTCATCCGTTACCGTTTCCGAAAAAACGATCTCGCTCGGTACGGGCGTTTTTTCCGGTTGCAATATCACGGGCGCAGGCATCAGCGCAAATATTTCATTTCTCCCCGATAAAATTTTCATGGGGTGCAAAAAGCTCTGTGCAGTTTCCCTTTCCGAAAATATCAAAAATATCGGCGCGTATGCTTTTTACGAATGTGTTTCGCTTACCTCTCTTGACGTAGATGCCGAGCACGTCGGCGTATACGCTTTCTACGGCTGCCGAACGTTGCAAAACGCCGTTATCGGCACAAAAGACGCAAAAATAGGCGAGCGCACATTCTATGGTTGCGATTCACTTATCTCTGTAAATCTTCCCTCAAACATCAAAATGATAGACGTATATGCTTTTGCCTCCTGCGCTTCTCTTAAAAAAATAACCATGGAAAATGTGCAGTACATCGGGGACGGGGCTTTCTACCAAAGCCCCGCGCTCGAGGAAGCAAACATAAACGCGGTCATTGTTTCGGACAAAGCGTTCGGCGGTTGCACCGCGCTTTCAAGCATTAAAGCAAGCGAAAAGCTCGTCTACGTCGGAAGCGATGCTTTCAAAAACACAGCTTTTCTTTCCTCGCAAGCAGAAGAATTCGTCGTCCTCGGCGACGGCGTGCTCGTCGCTTACACGGGCGGGGACAACGAGCACATCTCCATTCCCGAAACGGTAAAGCGCCTTTCTTCCTATAAATTTCTCTCACTTTCAAGCTTTGCAAGCGTAGATATCCCCGCAAGCGTGGAATATATCTCGCCAAATGCCTTCACTATGGTGTATACGGACGCATCAGGTCAAACAGCAACGGCAACGCGCTCGCTTACCGTCTATGCGCCAAAAGGCTCTTACGGCGAAGCATATGCAAACCGCTCGCGCTATTGTACGTATAAAAAGTTGAAATAAAATACGATATTGACAAATCAGCAGAGGATATGTTCCTCTGCTGATTTGAGTTTATCGATAAAGTTATGCAAGCCATGGTGGTGAGTAAGTGAGCATTCCGGGCTAACAAAAAAGGTGGCACGGTGTAAACCGTGACAGAGAAATCGCAGAAGTTCGAATTGCATAAAATATAATTCCTCTGTCGGCTTCGCTGACAGTTCCCTTTTGCACCGTTGCTTTTTTGCTGTGTTTTTCACGTCTTTTTTACCTCATACACGATCTCCCTTATGTAATCGCAAAGGCGGGGTCTGCGCCCTTCGCCGCCCGCGCTTTCCGGAAAAAGGTTTTCTACGATAACGGCGCGCTCACCGTCAAAATAAAATTCGTTCTTTTCCGCTTTTGCCCGCGCTCGACGCGGAAAAAGCTTTTTCGCAGGCAAAAGGACCTCTTCCTTCCTTTTCCATACCTGGCATAACTTCCTGTAAAAAAGCACGTTTTTGCCCTCCGACATAACGTATTCCATGCTCACGCTGAAAATATCTTCGTCCACGTATTCCGCAGAAGAAAAAAGTCGCACACAAAGTGGCTCGAACAAGCGGCGCTCTACTCTGCCCATGTTTTCGTATTGCTCGCGGTATTTTTCCGCGGTTTCCTCGAAAAATGTGCGCAGATTTTCCGCTATTTGAGCATAAAACGCATTTATCTTTTCCTCTCCCGCAAAGCACGGATAAAGCAAATACGCTCTTGCAACCGCGTTCCCGCGCGACGAAACGGTATATTTCTTTTCTTCCACGGTCATATTCATAATATATATTCTCCGAATACTAAGGTTTTATTTTATTCTATTCGCAAAAAAAGGTAAAAATAACTCTTTCTTTTTACGTGATTGAAAATAAACTTAGTATATATTGTTAACTGCTCCGCACATTTATTGACTTTCACCAGCCTTTGTAGTAAAATAAGTATTGTTTAAAAGCAAAACTGTTATTATTTCCGGGAGGATCTATGAGGAAATTTACATCGCTTATATGCGCAATTCTTATTTTAAGCATATCGCTCTGCTCCTGCGGCAAAACGGGAACTATCCAAACGACGGATTCGGGCACAGAGCTTAATTTGCTCAACATAAAAAACGGCGTACTTTACGAGTGCGCAGGTCAAGCGGACGAAAACGGCGTTTACACCGTTCCTGATGAAGTCAGCATAATCGGGGAAGGCGCGTTTTCCAACGACACCACCATCAAAAAAGTGATCATAGGCAAAAACGTAAAACAAATTGCCGAAGGGGCGTTTTACGGCAACTCCAACATCGAACAGATCGTCATTTCCGACGGCGTTGAGATAATCGGCGGCGGCGCATTCGTCGGCTGTACCGCGCTTACGGAGATAGTTATTCCGAACAGCGTAACAGAGCTCGGACCTTACGCATTCTACTATTGCACCTCGCTGAGAAGCGTGAAGCTTTCAACAGAGCTTTCCGCAATATATGAGTACACATTCGCAAAATGCTCCGCTCTTGAACACATGAACGTTCCCGAGGGTGTTAAGGAAATAAAGACAGCGGCGTTTTACGAGTGCTCATCGCTCTCTTCCGTAATTCTGCCAGCAACGCTTGAAACTTTGGGAGAAGCGGCTTTCGCTTGCTGCTATTCCCTTTCTTCACTGGACCTTTCCGGCACTTCCGTTTCCGTCCTCGACGACAGCGCATTCGTTTCCTGCACGGAGCTTAAAAAGATAGTTCTTCCCGCAACGCTCGAAAGCATCGGATATCAGACGTTCTACGATTGCACAAAGCTCTACGACATCAATATTCCTCAAAACGTTGAAAGCATCGGCGCGTTCGCTCTCAATCTAACGCCGTGGTACGAAGAAATTTCGGAAGATTATAAAATCGTCGGCGACGGCGTGCTAATCAAATGCTCTGCCGATGCAAAAATGATAGACCTTTCGGGCAAAGGAATAAAGCACATCGGCTCTTCCGCGTTTTGGAACGCGGGCGAAAATTCCGAAAACGGATATAAACACGCCTCCGCTCTTTCCGAAATAGTTATACCTGAGGGTGTTATCTCCATTGGCGATTACGCGTTCAGCGGCTGTTCGCTCGATAAAGTGAACCTGCCCGCAACGCTTGAAACAATAGGAGATCACGCGTTCAACGGCGTGCTCCAAAGCGGCGACGCGGGAATTGATTTTTCCGCTCTCACAAGTCTTACCTCCATCGGCGCGAGCGCTTTTGCAAACTGCTCCGCCGTAACGAAAGCGGAGTTTGCCCCCTCCGTGCGCGACGTGGGCGTATACGCTTTCTTCAAGACGGGCGCTATGGAAACGTTCCTTGAAGACGCAAGAGCGACAGAAGACACCTCCGACGATTTCTGGATAAGCGGCGACGGTGTGCTTCTCCTCTGCCTTGTAAATTCCGAGCAGGAGAGCATCACCATTCCAAACGGCGTTAAGGTCATCGGCGGCGGTGCGTTCGCGGGTTGGGACAGCGCAACCATCTACGACACGAACGAAGGCATCACAGATAAATACTGGTACAACGCATGGAATATGGACAAAGTTACAAAGATCGTCCTGCCCGACGGCGTTGAAAAAATATGCGGCGGCGCGTTCTTGAGCGCAAGCTCCCTTGCGGAGATCAACATTCCGAACAGCATAAGCCATATCGGCGAAGAAGCTTTCAAATATTGCAAAAAGCTCTACGGCATTGAACTTGGCGAAGGCGTTAAGGTGATCGAAGACGGCGCGTTTGCTTACAGCGGTCTGTATTCTCTCATACTTGAGCTTATCAACGTTGAATACATCGGTGATGAAATATTCTACGGCTGCAAAAACATATCCTGGGTAACGTTCCCTGTTGAGCTTTCTGATATCGGCTCCAATCTTTTCGTGGGGTGCAGCTCGTTTGCAAACATTTACGTTTCCTCCGCTGCAAGCGCAAGACTTTACGATATTATAGGTAACGACTTCTATTCTTCAACCTCCAGAAACGGTCTTACGATACATTATTATACGAAATAAAAAAGCGTTCAAACCAAGGCGTTCCCTCTGGGAGGTACCTGACATCAAATGCTCCTGAGAGCGTGCGCGCACAATGAAAATGATCTAATTTCAAAACAACGCAAGGTCCTTCCGTCACGCTCCGCGTGCCACCTTTCTCTCGGAGGAAGGCTTTGTTCTCGCCCGTCAGTAGCTAGAAAGGCACTTGTAGCAAAATTTTGCCACAAGTGCCTTTCCGTTACTTTTATCAATGTCCTCGGTAGACATCAACCTACTTCGCGGTTGTTTTTCCATAACATAGGAAATTGCGCGCGGAATGTGCGCATTTTTTCGTGTTTAAACAAAGTTTCCATTAGGCAAGAATGCCTATTTGGGGGCATTTTTATAGTTGACGAAGTCAAATTTGTCCCTTTATAGGAAATTACGCTGAAACAGATTAAAGCCTCTTCCGTCAGCTTACGCTGCCACCTTCCCCAAAGGGGAAGACCAGCTGTGCCGTGCGCTCACGCCACGGAAAGCCCTACCCATGGGGAGGGTGTCACGGCATTTGCCATGACGGGAGAGGTAGAGTGTGCGTAAGCGCACTTTTTTATAATGCTCTCATGCTTCAAGCTGGCGGCCCAAGAACGATGCCGCCGTCTGGATAAGTTTTGTTTCTATATCGTGACCAAGGCTTTCTCCCTTTGCGTTTTCTCCCGTAACGGACATAACGCAGCCTATAACATCGCCTTCCGTAAAGATAGGCATGGCGCAGGAAACGTGGCAGGTCGTGTTATCCTCCGTGAGGTATACCTTTTCGTCATTTTTTTCATTTGTGTAAAGGGTGCGGGCTTCGATTATCTTTTCAAGCTCCGGGGAATTTTTTCTTTCGATAAATTCCTTTTTGGAAATGCCCGCGCACGCGATGATGCAGTCCCTGTCGCACACAGCAACGGGCATATTGCACGTTTTATAGAGCGTTTCCGCGTATTCTGCGGCAAAATCCATAAGCTCGCCTATGGGCGAATACTTTTTGAAGATCACCTCGCCCTCCCTGTCCGTATAAATTTCGAGCGGATCCCCCTCGCGGATGCGCATAGTGCGCCTTATCTCCTTGGGTATAACGACCCTGCCAAGGTCGTCGATACGTCTTACAATTCCTGTGGCTTTCATATATATAAATCCTCCGTAAAATTCGTTTGAAACGGCGCAAAAGCGCCCAAAATATTTTGCAATATTTACAAAATATATTGTTCGCTTCCAAAAGGCGTTTATGCACAATATTTTCAAAAAAATTTTTAAAGAGGATTTTTCCGTTCATCTGTCCGCCATATCGACGTATTTTCTTTCGGATTTTACGCTGATGTACGCGGGGCGGATTATCTTGCCCGCATTTTGTATTTCCTCTATTCTGTGCGCGCTCCAGCCTGCGATGCGCGCAACGGCGAAGATTGGCGTAAACAGTTCATAAGGCAAGCCAAGCATCTTGTAAACCATACCTGAATAAAAGTCCACGTTCGCGCTGACGCCTTTATACATCTTGCGTTTTTCTGCGATTATTTCGGGCGCGAGCCTTTCCACGGTTTCATAGAGAGCAAATTCTTCTTCCATGCCCTTTTCCACGGAAAGCTTTTTCGCGGAAACGCGCAGGATATCCGCGCGCGGGTCGGAAACAGAATAGACCGCGTGACCCATACCGTAGATGAGACCCGCATGGTCGAACGCTTCTTTGTTGAGCAGTTTCACAAGGTAATCGCGTATCTGCCCTTCGTCACGCGTGTCGATATTTTCCTTCATATCATCGAACATTTTCATAACCTTGATGTTCGCGCCTCCGTGGCGCGGCCCCTTGAGCGAGCCAAGAGCCGAGGATATCGCGGAATACGTGTCCGTGCCCGACGACGTCACAACATGAGTTGTAAACGTGGAATTATTGCCGCCGCCATGCTCCGCGTGCAGAACAAGCGCAAGATCGAGAAGTTTTGCTTCAAGCGGCGTGAACTCGCCGTTTTCGCGCAGGATATAGAGAAGATTTTCCGCAGTGCCGTATTCCGCCTTCGGAAAATGGATAAAAAGGCTTTGCCCGTTGTGGTAATGCTGAAAAGACTGATAACCATAAACAGCCAAAAGCGGGAACTGCGCTATAAGCTGCAAGGATTGACGAAGCACGTTCGCCGTGGAAATATCGTCGGGGTTATCATCGTAAGCATAAAGCGCAAGAACGCTTCGGGAAAGTATGTTCATCATGTCCTTGCCCGGCGCTTTGAGTATCATATCGCGCACAAAGGATTGCGGCAAAGCTCTGTACGAAGAAAGAAGCGCGGAAAAATCCGCAAGCTCTTCGCCTGTCGGAAGTTTGGAGAAAAGCAACAAATACACCGTTTCCTCAAAACCCATGCGCCCATCCGCCATAAATCCTTTTACTATATCGCGCACGTTTACACCTCGGTAATAAAGCCTACCCTCGCAGGGGGCAAAAGTTCCGTCCGCTCTGCGTTCCTTGGACACGATGCGGGAAATTTCCGTAAGCCCCGCCACAACGCCGTTTCCGTCAACGTCGCGCAAGCCGCGTTTTACGTTATTGTCCGAATACATCTGCGGCACGATCTTGTTGCTTTTATCCGAAAGGTCCGCAAGCTCCTGTACGTAAGGCGTGATTTCAGAGTAATTTGTTACCATTTTTACCTCCTGTTTTCTGTGACCGTCGGGAATCACATCATTTTTTAAATAATATTTATTGTAACACATTAAAAAGGATTTATATATGTTTCTTTTTTAACATTCTGTAAATTATGGGAAAATCACCGGCTTGCCTGTGCTTTTGTCGCTCAATCATCATCGATTTTCATGATATAAGGAAAATCCTATTATTGTTACATGAAGATTGTAAGTTTTTACATATCATGTTTTGCATCTAAAAAACAAAATAGCGGAACAGCAAAAAGAACTCTGCCGAAACAGAGTTCTTTTTCAAAAAATCATTACACCAAAAGCACCATAAGCGGTATGGTTAGTGCGGAAAGACCCGTACCAAGCAACACAAGATTTGCCGCGTGTTCCTGTCCTTCGCCAAGCATTTCCGCAAAATTCAGCACTACGCTTGCCACAGGGCAGGCGATCATTATATAAACGGAGATTTTAAGGTTTTGCTCCACGGGAATGGGCAAAAGTATAAGCAGTGCGATAAGCGGCAAAACAAACTGTTTGAGCGCGATAATAAGATATTGTGCAGGTCTGCCGAAAACGGAGCGTATCGGTACCGTAGCAAGGCGCATACCCATGATTATCATGCAGAGCGGCGTTGTCATTCTGCCAAGGAGAGTTACCATATTTTCAATCACCGAAGGCAAACTCCAACCCGTCAAGAAAAGCGGCACGGCAACCACGAGCGCGAGCACCGCTGGGTTGAGAACTATCTTTTTAACGCTCATATATTTTCTGTCGTTCGTAATGATGGCGGAACCAAGCGTCCAGCCGAGAATGTTCATGGCAAGAGAAAACATTGCCGAAAACGCCACAGCCTGTGGATAATCAGGAAGCAGAGCCTCCAATATCGGCACGCCCATGAACGCGCAGTTTGCAAAGCAAAGCGCGAGCGTGTATATGCGGTATTTAACGTCCGCTGTCTTCTTGCGCAAGATAACAAAACGGCAAAGAAGTGTCACTCCCGTTAAAAGCACAAGGACAAAAAAGAAAACGAAAAGCATATCCAAAAGCAAGTCAAACGAAAAATCAACCTGCATAAAGGAATAGATTATCAGCGCAGGCTGGCAAACATACATAAGAAGTTTTGCAAAATTCGAAATTCCGGCTTCGGGAATTAGTTTTGTTTTCACCATAAGGAAACCCGGTATTGCATAAAAAAGCATCACCAAAACGGTGGAAAGCGCAATGAGGAACATTTGATATCACCTTCGAATAATTAAGATTATTAGAGTAATGATATCACAGAATGTGTGTAAATTCAATATTTTTTCAGCAAAAAAGGGGGGAAACGCTGTTTTTCCGTTACAATATTATGCAGACTAAACCGCCCGCTCCTTCGTTTATAACGCGCTGGAGCGTTTCGGAAAGGCGCGCTCTGGCATCCTCGGGCATATGAGAGAGCTTCGTGTGCAAACCTTCGTTGACAAGCTCATAGAGGGATTTGCCGAGCATATTCGTTTCCCATATCTTCTGCGGATCTGTTTCAAATTCACGCAGGAGGAAGTTAACAAGCTCTTCGGACTGTGCTTCCGTGCCAACAATAGGAGAAACCTCCGTCTTTATGTCCGCTTTTATCATGTGGATAGACGGCGCGGACGCGCGAAGCTGAACGCCGTAACCGCCGCTCTTTTTAACGATCTCCGGTTCTTCAAGCTTTAGGTCGTATATATCCGGCACGACGATGCCATAGCCCGTGGCGTTCACTTCTTCAAGTGCCTCGGCCACTTTGTCGTATTTCTTCTTCGCTTCGGCAAAGCTTGCAAGCGTTGCCATAAGCTCGGCATCGTCCGATATCTGCGTACCTGTAACGTCGCTTATAAGGCGGTAGAAAAGTCCGTCTTTCGCCGTGACGAGTATTTCTGCGTTGCCGGTGCCGAGATCAAGGCGCGAAACGTACGCGCTCTTGATGTTTTCGTTCTCCGTTGCGGCAGAAAACGCGGCGGAGATATCGCCCGTGACCTTCACGTTCTTCGCGCACTCGGTGATAGTATCGAAAACGCTCTTGTAAACGGGGTGAGAGGGGTCGAGAGAAGCGATAAACGAGGGCAATTCCACGCTTATTTCGCTCACAGGAAACTCCATGAGCACGAGTTCCAGGATATGACCGATGTCCTCTTTATTGAGTTCAAGGCAGTTGACAAGCGCAACGGGAGCTTTATATTTTTTCTCCATTTCGAGCGCGAGATCGACCGCCGCGGGGCTTTCGGGGTGCGCGGAATTGAGCACGATAACGAAAGGTTTGTTTATTTCGTGAAGCTCGCCCGCAACTCTCGCCTCTGCCGCTTCGTAATTTTCACGCGAGATCTCCCCGAAAGATCCGTCGCACGTTACGAGCACGCCTATCGTAGCGTGTTCGCGGATAACTTTTTCCGTGCCGATCTCAGCCGCGCGGTCAAACGGCATACTTTCGTCCGACCACGGCGTCATGACCATTCGGACCTCGCCGTTTTCGTAATTTCCCAGCGCTTCCGGCACGATGTAGCCTACA
>JBGVFW010000124.1:0-1731 GCA_045121315.1 Eubacteriales bacterium | reverse complement strand
CGGCAGATTGCGAGGATATGTGGCAGATAGGCGTGGACGTTTTGCCCGAATACAGACGTAGGGAAGTTGCTTCGGCGCTCACGTCAAACCTTGCCTGCGAGATAATCGAAAGAGGAAAAGTGCCTTTTTACTGTGCGGCGTGGTGCAATATAAAATCCGTGCGCAACGCGATAAAGTGCGGTTTTCGCCCCGCATGGGCGGAGCTTACCGCAAGAGATATCGAATTCGTAAAAAAGATGAATTTGTGAAAAAACGGGATTTTTGAAAAAAATTTCGAAAAACCCCTATGCAAAACGAATTTTTTGTGATATAATTACAATATACATTAGAGTGTGTCTTTAAATTTTTGTGGATTTTGCCTGCGAAAATTGTAAGACGATGTAACGGGATTTCTTGTATTCAAAAAATATTTTTTACACAAGGAGGGAAGTGTATGTTTTTTATTATCGTCGTTTCGATTATTGAATTTTTGAGCCTTATCGCTTTGGTATCTTTCGGTGTGAGCATTTTTTCCAAAGCTCGCAAAGCAGCGCCGGCACCAGCTTTCAAAGCAGCACCAATAGTGCGTGACGAGCCGCTCAAAGAAGCTGAACAGCCGCATCTTCCCGAAATTGTGGAGCATATCGACGCCGAAGAGGCTGACCACATGATAAGCGATGACCTTGCTCTTGCTTTTGTCGTTGAAGAAACGGAAGGTCATAAAACCATCGGTCTTAAAGGTCATGTAAACCTTGGTGATATAGACAAGGTTTTCAAAGCCGGTCAAGTTGTTACTCTTGAGAAGCTCAAA
The DNA here is from genome assembly GCA_045121315.1 of Eubacteriales bacterium. Taxonomy (GTDB): domain Bacteria; phylum Bacillota; class Clostridia; order Oscillospirales; family CAG-272; genus UMGS731. The sequence goes on along the minus strand of JBGVFW010000124.1, from coordinate 941 downwards.
GCAAAACAGCTTGTAAACAAGAAAGTTAAACGCCTTAAAGTCCTCGCGGATGGCGTTCTCAACAAACCCCTTATCGTAAGAGCTCACGGATTTTCCATTCAGGCGATTAAGATGATAGAGCTCACAGGTGGGAAGGTTATCAAACTCAAATAAGTTATCTTATCCTGTTACATAATTCAAAAATCAAATGCCCGCCAAAGCGGGCATTTTTTTCACGCATTCTCTTGCTAAAATTCATCGTTTGTGCTAATATGTTGGTGAGAAATTATAATTTCCGAAAGGGGAAAATCATGATAATAACAAGAGAGATGGGAACGGTACTTTCCGATACCACAATGTCTTCTCCCGTATACCTCGATGTGAGAAACGCGCCATTCAAGCTTTACGGATTTTGCGAACCTTACCGCCGAGTGCCGAAAGACGTTGCCGACGCAACGAGCGAATGTGTTTCGCGCCTTTCCAAAGTTTCTGCCGGAGGCAGAGTTCGTTTCCGCACAACTTCCGATTTTATCGTTCTTCATGGCGACTATGTGACGCTTGGTGCGGGAAATACCAGCGCGCTTGTTGCGAGCAGCAGTTTCGATATCTATTTTACCGAAGACGGAAAACAGCGCTTCAGAGGTATATATAACCCTTCTCAGGGCGAAGGTAAATCTTATGTGGAAAGCAGACTTAAATTCCACAACAACGAGATGAAAGACGTTATCGTGTATTTCCCACTTGGAGCAAATTTGCGCAATGTTTATATCGGTCTGAGCGAAGGAAGCGAGATAGAATTTGGCAGCGAATATAAATATTCCACTCCGGTTGTATTTTATGGTTCATCTATCGTTCACGGCGGCGGATTGCGCCCAAGCTCTCCATACACGGCTGTGCTTTCTCGCAGACTTGACTGTGATTTTGTAAACCTTGGTTTCGGCGGCGGCGCGCTCGCGGAAAAA
>JBGVFW010000123.1:0-1402 GCA_045121315.1 Eubacteriales bacterium | reverse complement strand
CCAAGATCACAGCATACTGCGAAGAGCCCGAGGAGATCGGCAAGCTCGCCCCCGCAGACTACAGCCGCACGATAAGCAATTCCACGGAAATTGCGCTTCGCAAAAAGATAAACCGCGAAATTATGAACGGTGACGGAACAGCGGGCCACCTTTGCGGTATCTTCCACAACCCCGCAGACGAAAGCAAAGATATTATCGACAGAAATACAGACCTTTCCGTTTCCGCCATCGATGAAAACACGCTCGATGACATTATCTACAGCTACGGAAGCAACGAAGAGGTTGAAGACGCGGCAACCCTTATTCTTAATAAGCTCGACCTCAAAGCCTTTGCAAAATGCCGCAAAGCAAACGGAGATAAGGCTTATACCGTTGTCAACCGCGGCAACGTCGGCACTATTGACGGTATTCCCTACATTATAAACTCCGCCTGCGCCGCAATTTCAGGCAAAGAAACTGCCGCAGATGAGTACTGTATGGCTTACGGTCACCTTTCCCTTTATGAGCTTCCCGTGTTCTCCGATATGGTCATCAAAAAATCCACGGAATATAAGTTCGCGGAGGGTCAGATAGCGCACCGCGGCGATGTGTTCTGCGGCGGTAACGCGGCGGCATATAACGCATTTATCCGTGTTAAGAAATCCGCAACTTAATAGGAGCGCGGTATGGCAAACGAAAAACTGATAGAGCTTGCAAAACTGCGTATCCGTAAAAAGCACGCAGACACGCTCGATGAAGACGTTTCACAGCTTGCCGACTTTGCCATAGCGGACCTCAAAAGAATCGGTGTGTCCGAAAGCCATCTTTCGGACATTACCGACCCGATACTGCGCGAAGCGGTTATAACTTACGTTAATGCAAACTACGGCGCAAATCCCGAACAGGAGCGCCTTATGAGCTGTTATAATATGCTCCTTGTGAAGATAAAGGGAGGTAAATATTTTGAATGAAGATATAATCGCCACCTTGATCTTTGAAGTAAGCGAAACAGAGGAAGAAAAAACTTCCGTTTTCGCTACAAAGAAAAGCGTTTCGCAGAAAGAATTTTTCGATGCGGCGCAGGTAGGCTTCAAATCGGAATGTGTGCTCGAAGTATGGCAAAGCGAATATGAGGGGCAGGAGCTTTGCGAAATTCCTTTCCACGGCGAAAATAAACGCTTCCGCATTTACCGCACGTATGACCGCGCAGACGGCAAAACAGAGCTTTATCTTACAAGCAAGGTAGGTGTTTTCGGTGGGAATTGATATTGATGATTTTGCTTCTGCTTTGGCAAAGGAGCTTTCCGATTATACACTTGATATTGCAAAAGGAGTAAGACAAGCGGCGGATGATGTTTCAAAAGAAATGCTTGCAAACATTCGAGCGGACGCGCCCAAGCGCAAGCGCAAATATGTTCGCGCC
>JBGVFW010000122.1:0-3885 GCA_045121315.1 Eubacteriales bacterium | reverse complement strand
ACGCCTTGTTCGATTCCCTTAAACTTATTCATGAAAATAAAAAAAGCAAGTCTTTCGACTTGCTTTTTTTATTTTGGTGACCCGTACGGGAATCGAACCCATGTTACAGCCGTGAAAGGGCCGTGTCTTAACCGCTTGACCAACGGGCCATTGTGGTAGCGGAAGTTGGATTTGAACCCACGACCTTTCGGGTATGAACCGAGCGCTCTAGCCAACTGAGCTATTCCGCCATTGAGTGCCGTGTTTCGAGCACTTCCTCACAATGCTTGATTATTATATCACAACATTACACGTTTGTCAACAATATTTTCGAAAAATATTAAAAAAGGGCAAAAAATTGCGGGCGGCGGCGAAATTAAGGAAAAACGCCGCCGTGCGCAAAAGAGAAAAAGAAAATTTTACTTTAAAAAGAATCTTATGAGCTTGCCGTAAAACTTTTTGTAAGGCTGATATCTCATCGGAAGGTCGAGCCACGTCTTTTTATCCACGATGCTCTTTTTATGTGAGAACGTGTCAAATCCAATTTTCCCGTGGTAAGCGCCCATGCCGCTTTCTCCGACACCGCCAAACCCCATATTGCTTGTAGCAAGATGGATAACAACGTCGTTCACGCAGCCGCCGCCGTAGGAACACTCTGCCGTCACTCTGCGGATATTTGCCTTGTTTGACGAGAAAATGTAGAGCGCAAGCGGTTTTTCACGCTCGTTTACCGTGTCTATGACCTCGTCTATGCTCTCAAACGTGAGAACGGGGAGGACGGGACCGAATATTTCCTCTTGCATTACCGCGTCGCTCCATGTAACTTCGTCGAGCACCGTGGGCTCGATTTTGAGAGAGGCGGCGTCACTCTTGCCGCCGTGAACGGTTTTGTCTTTATCTATAAGTGCGCAAACACGGGCAAAATGCTTTTCGTTGATGATCTTGCCGAAGTTTTCATTTGCGAGCGGTTTTTTGCCGTATTGTGCATCTATCTCCTCTTTAATGTAAGACACAAATTTATCTTTTACGCTTTTTTCACAAAGGATATAATCGGGCGCAACGCACGTCTGACCGCAGTTGAGATATTTGCCAAAGGCAATTCTCTTTGCGGCGAGCTTCAGGTTTGCGCTCTCGTCGATGATGCAGGGGCTTTTTCCGCCGAGCTCAAGCGTGACGGGCGTGAGATAACGTGAGGCTTTCGCCATAACCTCTTTGCCGACAGTCTTTCCGCCGGTGAAAAAGATGTAATCGAATTTTTCTTCGAGAAGGAATGAGTTTTCCGCTCTGCCGCCCGTGATGACCGCGACGTATTCGCGCGGGAAAATGCTTTCGAGCATTTCTTTGATGACTGCGCTTGCAGCAGGGGAATATGCGCTGGGTTTTACCACCGCTGTGTTACCCGCGGCAAGAGAATCCACAAGAGGGTCGAGCGTAAGAAGCAAGGGATAGTTCCACGGACTCATAATGAGCGTAACGCCGTATGGAGAGGGTTTTACATAGCTTCTTGAGGCGAACTGCGCCAAAGGAGTTGCTACTCTTTTTTCGCGCGCGAAGCGTGAAAGATGCTTTATCATGTAGCTGATCTCGCTTATAACTAGCCCTGTTTCACACATATAGCTTTCGAAAGCGGATTTGCCGAGGTCTTTTTTTATGGCTTCGGATATTTTTTCTTCGTTTTCCGTTAAAGCCGTTCTTAGTTTCTTCAGGGCTTCTTTGCGGAATTTTATGGGGAGAGTTGCACCTGTTTTAAAAAACTCTTTCTGCAATCTTACTATCGCGCCTATTTCTTGCTGATCCATAATTATTACTCCGTTGTGATGTAGTCGGTATTTATAACTTTACCTGTCAACATTATACACTATATTCGGATATTATGCAAGATTATTATTTAATATCGCCCTCAAAACCTACGAGAACGCCGCCGCGTTCAGCATAAAAGCTGTCAAGTCCGCGTGTGGAGCGAACTTCGATATCTGCTTTAGGGAAAACAGTAAGGACGGCTTGCTTTAAAAGCTCTACCGCCTGCATATTTTCACAGTGGTGTATGCGCATTTTTTCGCCTTTGTAGCCACATTTTTTTATGCTTTCTGCAATGCAGGAGAGCATTTTGCGTTCTCCGCGCGGTTTATTCGTTACCTCGAGCGTGCCCTCGTTGCTTGCTTTGCCGACAACGCGAATACCGAGAACGCCTGAAAGCTTTGCGACAAGAGGGCTTACTCTGCCGTTATTTGCAAGATTGTGGAGCGATTCGAGAGCGAAAATGAGGTGCGTGCGGCGCTGATATTCCTTTATCCTTTTGACGATATCATCAAAAGGAAGCTCTGCAAGAATGAGATCGCGAAGTTTTTCTATAATAAGCGCGGATTCGGGGCCTGTGGAAAGTGTATCCACAACGTAGATATTTCTTTCGGGGTGAGATTTTTTATGGTTTTTTGCCGCCGTGCTTGCCGCGTTATAGCTGCCGGAAAGCCCGCTCGTTATCGTAACGCAGAACACGTTTTCCGCGCCTTCAAATGCGTTTTCCCATTCTGCTACGTTGGGGCATGAGGAGCCGGAGCGTCCTTTATATTTTTCAAGGTAATCGAGCATTTCGTGAACATCAAGGTTTGCGTCGTCCACAAATTCCTTTTCGGCTGTGTTAAGCTTCAATGGGACTGCACAAAAGGGAACGTCTGCAAGGGAAAGAATATCCGAGGAAGAATCCGTTACTATTTTATATTTCATAATTATCTCCAGAAACTTATTATCGGTTTCTCAAAAACCGATAATCTAATTATACCAGTTGCTGTAAACCTTGTCAAGTAGTTTTGAAAACCAGTTGACAAGAAAAGTGATTTGATTTATAATATGTATATTATGAACAGTAACGAATTAAAACAATATCTCAAAGACTCCGTAAAGGATTTTCGCCTGCCGAGATACGCTGAAATTCCCACAGTCGGCTTGTATTTGGAACAAGTGGCGAAATATATAAACGGTTTTTTGCGCCCGCTCGGCTGTGCGGAAATCACGACCTCTATGATAAGCAATTATGTTAAGAAAGGGTTTATCACTCCTCCGCAGAAAAAGCAGTATTGCACGGATCAAATAGCCCATCTTATATTTATAACGATTGTTAAAAATGTGCTTTCGCTTGAAAACATTATGGAGCTTCTTGCTCTTAGAAACGGCACGCATTATTCTTTGCCAGTGGCGTACGACTATTTTTGCTGTGAGCTTGAAAATATGCTTGCATACGTTTACGGACTTAAGGACGAGCCCGAAAAAAACCTCGGCACGACACATTCCGAGGAAAAAGCGTTTTTGCGCAATGTTATTATTTCCGTTTCACACAGCATTTATCTCGGAGAGTGCTTTTCTGAGATGAAAAAATATAAAAATTGGGTTGAAGAATGAGTTTTATTTGCAAAAATGCAAAGCGTTTTTGCACCAAATACAAAAAAGGACGCTTGACGCGTCCTTTTTGTATTTTATTCCGCTTTCATTTTGATGCCTTTTACGTCGAGGTCTGCAACGATACCGTTTACGATAGCGGCAACTTCGTCTTTTGTAAGGGTCTTTTCGGGGTGAGAGAAGAGTATTCTTACAGTGATGGATTTGCCGTTTTCGTCTGCGTACGTGTCAACAACGCCTACGCTCTTGATAAGGGAGCAGTTTGCGTTCTTGATAGCTTCCGCGATGGGAGCGAACGTATTCGAAACGAAAGAAAGGTCGATTTCTATCTCGGGGAATTTAGAGGGCTCAACGTATTTGATGCTTGCGTTTTTGATTTTTGCAAATTCTTCGATATCTATTTCCGCATAAACGATGTTAGCCTTTTTATCTATCTTCTTGGCAACGGAAGCGTTTACTATGCCGATCTCACCGAGGAGTTTGCCTGCGCAGTATATCTTGTTAAGGTTTTTG